>DASZWL010000377.1:0-15030 GCA_035546695.1 Rhodanobacteraceae bacterium
CCTCGATCAGCGCCAGTCGCGACCGGACGCTGTTGTGCCACGCGGTGGAACCGCTGTAGCTGTTCCCCTGCGCGCCGAACTTCGCGGCGTTCTTGTCGATGTGAGCGAGCAGCAGAACACCGGCATCAACGGCTCGCCCGATCCGCCCTAGCCGGCGGATGAAGGTGCGTACGAACCGACGGTTGTTTTCGTCGAAGTCGGCGGCATCGCTCGCGTTGTCGATGACGATCAGTGAAGCGCCATCGGCGAGTTGGGCGATCTGGGATAGAGCTTCGGTTTCGATCGCGGCCGTCACGCCATCCATGCGAATCTCGCGCATGAGGGCAGCTTCCTCGGACTCGGTTCCGTCGAGAATCGTGACGTTCGTCGCGACGATGCTCATGTCGAGCCCGTAGGCCGAACAGATCGTCCGTAGGCGCCAGCGCACGACGTCGGCGGGATCCTCGAGCGATACGTACAAGACGCGCCCTTGCACGCACGGCAACCGGTTCCACGGAACACCGCAGGCAACGTGCGCGATGAGGGTCAAAGCGAGCATGCTCTTGCCGCTTCCGCCGTGACCTCCGAAGAGCGTGACCATGCCTCGCGGGATGATGAGCTCGACGACCAAACGCACGGGCGATACAGTCACCTCGCCCAAGTCGCCAATGGCGACCACACGGAGCGGCGGGGGCTTCGGCGCCTTTGCAGGAAGTTCGTAGACGGTCGGCTTGCTCATGCGTCAAGCCTCCATCCCGCCTCCCTCACGACCAGCATCTCGTCGTTGCCGTAGACCGCGGTGGCGAGAGGTGTGCCGGCACTTACGATGCTGCGAGCGACCTCGAACGCGAGCGTGCGCGGTCGCCCAACTGCGACCACGAAGACGCCACCAGGCACGATGGGCCAGCGATAGGCATCAGGCGCTTCGCCCGGCGGCAGGAGTAGCGCGGAGTCTGCCCCGTGGCTCTCGCGGCGACGACGCGCACGATCCCATGCGTCCGCCGTCGCGAACACGAAGACGTTCGGGTGTCGGCCGGCCGCGACAGCAGCTTCGATATCGCGCGCGAACGGCGGTCGACGCGTTGCGGTCGACACTGTCGGCTCGATCGCGACGACTGGTCTGGCTAATTCAGCAGCGCCGCGAGCGGGCTCGCTGGTAGATTCCGGAATGTTCCTGTTCCGTCTTGCGCCTGCGCCGGCTGCCACCGCGCAGGCTTTTCTTTGCGTGTCCACTCGAGCACTCCTTGCATCGGATGGATCAGGCCGCGTCCTGCGGCCGGGCAGCTCGCAACGCGAGCCGAAGTTCTGTGAGCAACCGTCGGCACCCTTCGAGCGACGTTTCGGCAGACGTCATGGCCGCGGCATTCGGCGGTCCCTCGTGCCAGGTATCGAGCTCGCGTGTGAGCACGTGCGCGACAGCGCACAGGTCAGCGACGATTTCCGGCGGCGATCGGCCGTACAACGCGCGTAGTGCGTCGTAGGTTTGCATGGCCGTCGCGTTCACGCCGCGGCCTTCGGCGCCGCAGCGTCGATCAGCGCGCGAATGTCCTCCACGCGCCACGCCGTAATGTTTTTCCCCAGGGCGCGAGTCGGCTGTGGGTAGCGGCCGGACCGGACACCGTTCCACCATGTCGTCTTGCAGACGGGGATCAGAGCGAGGACCTGAGGAAGCCGCAGGAATCCCGTCTCTGGGATTTGCGTGTTGCGCTGCATGTGAAAGTCCGCCTTTGAATTGAGACGGACTTCTATATACAGGAACAAAAAACCGGTAAGTACCGCGAAATGGCCTCAGATCGAAGATCGGCCCGACCGTTCAGGTTGTCTCGTGTTCCCGGATGCTGCGTAGCGAGCTTCGGCGCCAACGCCATGCCTGCTGCAAAGAACGGAATGTCATCAGCGTGCTAAGGCCATCTTTCGGATAGGCACGACGCGAGCGCCGGTACGCTGGCCGTCGAGATAGTCGGCCCACGCCTGCATCATCTTGCGACGCTCTGGTAGGTATTGCGCGCGGTTGTAGGCGGCGCGGACCTTGTTCCGCTCCGCGTGCGCGAGCTGGCGCTCGATCACATCCGGCTGCCACCCCTGCTCATTGAGCGTCGTCGAGGCCAGCGCGCGGAAGCCGTGTCCAGTCGCGCGGCCGTGATAGCCAAGACGATAGAGCGCGAAGAGGAACGTGTTCTCTGAGACCGGCTTGTGCGCCTCGGAACGCCCGGGAAACAGCAGCGGCGCGCGACCGGTGAACGTCTCCAACTCGCGCAGCGCCGCGATCGCCTGAGCAGAGAGCGGGACGATGTGTTCCTCCCGCATCTTCATGCGCTCTGCAGGGATCCGCCATTCCGCGCTGTCGAAGTCGATCTCGGACCAACGCGCACCGCGGAGCTCGCCAGTGCGAACGAAAGTCAGCGCGAGGAGCCGCAGGCCGATCCTCGTCTCTGGCCGTCCATCGTAGGCCTCGAGCTTGCGAAGGAATTCTGGTAGGTCGTCACGAGACATCGCCTTCAGGTGCGTCACCTTGCGTGTCTTCAGCACGCCGCGGAGATCGGCCGCGGGGTTGAACGTCGCGCGCTCAGTGTTCACGGCGTAGCGGAAGACGGCGGCGATGCGCTGCGCCGTGCGATGCGCGACCTCGATCGCTCCGCGCTTCTCGATCGCGCGGAGGCAGTCGATCACTTCGGACGGCGTGACCTGGGACACAGGCCGCGAACCGATTGCCGGGAATGCTTCCTGCTCCAGCGAACGTCGCACATCTGCAGCGTGGTGCGCGGTCCAGCGACCCTCGATGCTCTCGATCCACTCAAGGGCCACGGCTTTGAATGTGTTGCCAGCAGCGGCGCGACGCTCGCGTGCATCGTCGCGACGAGCTTGGGCGGGATTGACGCCCGCGTCGACGAGCCGTCGAGCCGCATCGCGCGCCGAGCGCGCATCGGCAAGGGTCACGTTCGGATATTCGCCGAGCGCGAGCATGCTCGGCTTGCCATGGAAGCGATAGCGGTAGCGCCAGAGGCGTGCACCGGTCGGGCGTACTTCGATCGCAAGACCGTTCGCGTCGGCGATGCGGTAGGTCGAATCACGAGCCCGCAGGTTGCGTAGCTTGGAATCGGTGAGTGCCATTGTGAGTAACGCCTGCCCAGCTTCGGAGCGTTACTCACCATCTTACTCACACTTTGGGCCGGATGCCGTTGAACGAAGACGCACGGCACTGGCATAAAAAACCCCGCATTCTCGCGGGGTTACTGTACTTTGTTGGACGGCGTTGGACGCCTTTGGACTTGTAGATGGCGGAGCGGACGGGACTCGAACCCGCGACCTCCGGCGTGACAGGCCAGCATTCTAACCAGCTGAACTACCGCTCCGCGTTTTGCTTGAAGCCAATCCCCTTGCGGGGGTCGCCTTTCACTTCGTGGCGTCCCCAAGGGGATTCGAACCCCTGTTACTGCCGTGAAAGGGCGGTGTCCTAGGCCTCTAGACGATGGGGACGCATCGAAACCGAGGGAACTTCAGACCCAACCTGGTGGAGCCAGCCGGGATCGAACCGGCGACCTCTACAATGCCATTGTAGCGCTCTCCCAGCTGAGCTATGGCCCCGAGAGAGGCGCGGAAGGATAGTGATGCGCCCCCTGCCCGTCAACACCGCCGGCGCCGACGCTTCGCGCGAGTCGACGCAGCGGCGCGCGAGACGGCGCGTCGCACTTCGTCAGTCGAGCGCCGGCAGGCGGATCTCGGCGACCGTGTCGAGCGGCTTCGCCGGCACTTTTCGGGTGCCGTCGCGGGGATCCGGCAATGCCGTCGCATGGCCGGGATGCAGCAACGCATGCTCGAGGAGGTACGCACGCGTCGCATCGATCCAGCCGGGCAGCGTCTCGGCACGCCAGCGCTCCATCGCGTCCAGCCATTCATGGCAGGACTTGAGATAGGCGGCCGTCGACGACCAGTCGATCTCAGGCATCGGCGGCGGCGGAATGCGCGGCGACTCGGCCATGCGGAACACGATACACCGATCGCCGCAAATCGCTGCATCCGCGATGCACCGCAGGTCTCCCGAACCGCGCCGATCGTCCTTCCGGGATCGTGCGGCGCGAGAAAAATGCTGCGGTGAGCTGCGACCGAGGGGAATCGCAGCCCACCGTCAGCGACGCGGAACCGGGGGAGCTTCCCGCGTCAAGCGGATCCGGATGGGGAGCCGGATCCTCTATCCTGCGACGCGTTCGCGAAGCGACCGCCAGCCGTTCGCAATCCGCCGCACGTTCATGCTCGTTCGCGACCGTCGCCGCGGCAATGAGCACTTCCACCCAGCGGCGGGAACGTCCGCTACCCAATGCCGCCGGATTCGCCTTGCGCATCGCGATCGGACTCCGGCGCGCATCGCAACGGTGCGCGCGACGTTTGCGCATCGCTGAGTGGAATCACCCAGCCACCGCAGGTGCATCCGCCCAGATCGAGCGCGTCGCGGCCGCTGACTATCGACTCGCGCATGCCGCTGCATTAGTGTGACCTCGACGAAATGCGAGCCCGCGATAGCGCTTTCCGTACGAAAGCACCGCGGCGCCGGGGCGAAGCTGGGGTGAACGGTCACATGCTGAGGCGAATGCTCCCGTTGCTCGCGGTCGCCGGCATGTCGATGCTCGGGACGACGATCGCGCGTGCCGGAGACAGCGTCGTCGTGACGATCGTCGACGGCCGCAAGGCGAAAGCGGACATCTCGCTCGTCAAACCCGGGGGCGGCCATTACACGGCCGAATTCGAAATCGAGTTCGAAGCCGAGGGCCTCGAGAACCTCACGCCCGAGTGCATCGGCATCACGGCCGACGTGCTCGATGCATCCGAGATCGCGAACGTCGAAGGACGCCTGCCGCAATCCTGGCAGACGATCGACGCGGATTTCCCGGTGCGCGTCACGGTGGAGCCGCCGGTCGGTTGCGGACTCGCGTTCCATAACGATTACGACGTCTCGCTCGACACGGGCGATCTCGTCTACGAGCCGTTCTCGAAGTACCGGCTCGTGAAGGCTCCGGTCGGCGGCGAGTTCCGCTACGTGACGAGCTCGGTCACATCGGGAAGCGTGCGCTCGCGCGGCAGCAGCGGCGGCTTTTCCGAGTTCGTCATGATCAAGGACTCGACGCCGAACTATCCGACCGATTGCCGCGACGAATACGACGGCATTGCGACGCGCCTCGCCACTGCACCGATGAGCCCGACCGTGCGGCGCATGCTCGAAACCGATCTCGCGGTCAGCCGCGCCGCATACGATGCCGGGAATTACGCCGACGCGATCGCGCGGCTCGCGACGTTCGACGCGCATTGCGTGGAATCCGCCGGCGCGGCACTGCCGAACCGCTGGCGTTCGGCGCGCGATCTCGACAACGTCGAAGGCGATCTCGCCGGACGCATCGACAATCTCCGCTTCATGATGGGGCGCCTCGAAGGCTCGCCCTGACGCCGTGCCCGCGAAGCTCGCCATCCACGTTCCGACCGAGGCCGTCGCGATCCACGTGCTCGCCGACGGCGCCGACCTCGCGCTCGGACGCGCGCCGGACAGCGACTGCGTGCTCGCGCACGATTCGGTCTCGCGGCGTCACGCACGCCTCTTCCAGCTCCCTTCCGGCGAATGGTCGATCGAGGATCTCGGATCGAAGAACGGCATCCGCGTCGACGGGCGCCGCGTCGCATCCGCGACGCTCGCCGACAACCAGTGGCTCGCGATCGGCGACGTGTTCTGCGAGTTCGAGCGCGTCGGCGACGACGCCGTCGAGCACATCCGCGCTCGCGCCTTGCACCGGCGCCAGTCATCGCAGCTCTGGATCGACCGCATCGCGACGAGCGGCAGCGTCGACGATCTCATGGACACGCTGCTCAGCGGCATCGTCGACATCGCCGAATGCCGGCGCGGGTTTCTCCTGACTCCGGACGCCGCCGGCAGCCTTTGCGTGCGCGCGTGTCACGCGATGGATCGCGCCGACCTCGAAGGCGCCGCGTTCTCGGGCAGCCGCAGCGCGGTCGATCGCTCGATTCGCGAGCGACGCCCGGTGTATCTCTCCGACCGGCGCGATCACGACTGGCTGCAGGACAAGGCCAGCGTCATCGCGCGCGGCATCCGCGCGCTCGCGAGCCTGCCGTTGCAGCACGACGGCCGCCTGCTCGGCGTCGCCTACGCCGATACCGACGACGAGGCCAAGGTGTTCTCGCGGCTCGACGCGGATCTCCTAGAAGCCTTTGCTGCGCGCGCGTCGACGGCGCTCGTTGCGATCGAGATCGATGCGACGCTCGCGCGCATGGAATCCGAGCTCGCGGGCGATGACGCATCGATGCGCTGGCCGATCGCCGCGCCACGCGATCCGGCGTCGTCGATGCCGAAGGAAACGGCCGGATGACCGCGGGCCGCACGCTCGCTCCATCGCTCGCCAGCGGCGCGACCGTCACCGGCATGCTGACGATGGTCGAGCTGAAGGCCGACGACGTCGTCGCCGATCGCTTCCGCATAGTGCGCCTGCTCGGCATGGGCGGCATGGGTGTCGTCTATCACGCGCACGACATCGAGCTCGACGTCGACGTCGCGCTGAAACTTCTGCGTCCCGAGCTCGCGAGCCGTCCCGACGCATTCGAGCGTTTCCGCCAGGAATTGCTGCTCGCGCGTCAGGTATCGAGCCCGCACGTCGTGCGCATCCACGATCTCGTGCGCCACGGCGAGGTCTGGCTCATCAGCATGGATTACGTGCCGGGCCAGTCACTCGAACGGCTGCTCGACACGAAGGGATCGCTCGCGCCCGAGGACGCGATCCGCGTCGTGCGCCAGCTCGCGCAGGGGCTCGCGGCCGCGCATCAGCGCGGCGTCGTGCATCGCGATCTCAAACCCGCCAACGTGCTGATCGGCGAGGACGGCGAAGCGCGCATAACGGACTTCGGCGTCGCGCGCTCTGCGGGATCGACCGGCATCACGGTCTCCGGCGTCATCATCGGCACGCCGGAATATCTCTCGCCCGAGCAGGCGCGCGCCGAGACGGTCGACGGCCGCAGCGATCTCTACGCGCTCGGCCTCCTCTTCTTCGAGATGCTGACCGGCACGCTGCCGTTCCGCGGCGGCACGCCGGCCGAAATGCTCGCGCAGCGCATCGTGCGCGATCCGCCGACGCCGGACACGATCCGCGGCGATCTGCCGGTATTCGCCGTGAGGCTGTGCGCGCGACTGCTCGAATTGAAACCCTCGCGTCGCTTCCAGACCGCCGAGGAAGTCGTGCGCGCGATCGACACAAAGCGCGTGCGCGTGCAGATGCGTCCGAAGCGCGTGATCGCAATTGTCGCGGCGATCGCGCTCGTCACGCTGGTCGGCGCGATCGTAGAATGGCGGCTGCACGCACCGACGCCTGCGCCGACCGCTGTCGCGGCCGTGCCAGCGCTCGACATCGCGCCGATGCCGATGCGCGCGAACGCCACGGACGATGCCGATCTCGCCGCAGGCATCCGCCAGACGATCGCGCTGGCGCTGCTCGATACCGATGATCTGCACAGCAGCGATCCGCGGCGTGTCGACCGTGCGCTGACCGAGCTCGGCTACGACGCCGATGCCGCGCGCCGCCAGCGCGACCGCGTCGGTGCGGCGCTCGGCGCGCGGCTGTTGCTCGAGACCGATCTCGAGCACGACGCCGCCGACGCGTACGTCGTCCGCTACGCGCTCCGCAAGCCCGACGGCAGTCCCGCGATCTGGACCGCCACCACGTCGCCTTCCAGCGAGCATGACCTGCCCTCGCAGCTGCGCGGACTTCAGCAGCAGCTCACCGCGCAGCTCGGCAAGCCGATGCCGGCGTTCGCGCAATGGCCTTCGACCGACGCGATGCGCGCGATCGGACATCTTCATCGCAACAAGAGCATCGACGCGGCCGACGCGCTCGCAGCCGCGCAGCGCGACGACGATCCCGTGCTCTGGTGGTCCGTCGAGGAAGCGCTCGACCGCTCGGGACAAACGGCCGAAGCCGTCACGGCCGCACGCCAGGCTAGAGATCGCCTCGCACATGCGAGCGGACGCGACGCCGAACGCGCACGCGCGTACGCGGCGCTTCTGCTCGGCGACGACGAGAACGCGATCTCCGAGCTCGACGCGATTGCCGCCGCGACGCCGACCGATCATCCGGTGCGCCTTTTGCTCGCACGCGCGCAAGCGGACGCGGGCAAGCTCGACCTCGCAGAGAAGACGCTCGATGCGATCGTCGCCGAGGACGAGCGCAACATCGATGCGTGGTACCTGCTCGGCAAGTTCTCGATCATGCAGGGCGACGCGAACCGCGCGGTCGGCGATTACCTGACGCGCGCGCGCATCCTCTCGAATCGCCTCGATGACGCGCGCATGCAGGCCGACGTCACGAACGCGATCGGCATCGGCTATCGACACCTCGGCAAGAGCACGGCCGCGGCGAAGGAATTCGAATCGGCGAGCGAGATGCGCGGTGCGCTCGGCGACAAACGCGGCCAGGGCGTCAGTCTGCGCAATCTTTCGACCGTGCTCGCGATGCAGGGAGATTTCCACGGCGCGGAGAATGCGCTCACGCAGGCGCGCGCGATCCTGACGCCGCTCGGCGATCCAGCCGCGCTCGCCGATCTCGCGAACGACGTCGGCGTCTTTCAGGAAGAGCGCGGCGAATTTCGCCTCGCGCTCGACGCGTATCGCGAGGCGCTGACGTTCCGCCAGACCGAAGGCGATCAGCGCTCGATCGGCGAGAGCCAGATCAACGTCGGCTACGCGTATTACCAGGTCGGCGAATTCGACAATGCCGAGGCGTACTGGCAGCAGGCATCGGCAACGTACTCGCGCATCGAGGATCGCATCGGCATCGTGCACGCGAACCAGGTGCGCGCGCTCGGCCACATCGCACGCGGACGTTTCGTCGACGCGCGCGAGCTGCTCGACCAGAGCCTGCACGAAGCCGAATCGATGCAGATGGCCGAGGAACGCAGCACCAGTCTCGCCGCGCTCGCCGAGCTCGATTTCCTTTCCGGCAATCCGACGAAGGCGCTCGCGAACGCGAAGGCGGCGGCGGACATTTTTCACACACGCGAAGACACGCGCGGCAGCGTCGAGATGCGCTTGCTCGGTGCCGCGATCCTCGTCGACGTCGGCGACTGGGACGGCGCCGAAGCCGCGCTCGGCGATCTCTCGGCCGACACCGTCGCGAACCGCGAGCAGGCGGCGATCCTGCTCTGGCGGCGCGGCGAGATCGCGCAGGGACGCGGCGATGCCGCGCACGCCGCCGCGATCGCGAGCGAAGCGATCGCAGCAGCGCAAACCGCGCACAGCTACGGCACTGAGCTTTCCGCGCGCCTGTTGCGCGCGCGAGCGCTCGCCGCGCAGAAGAAAGCACGCGAAGCGGCAACGGAACTTGCGACGACGCGCTCCGGTCTCGCGCGCTACGCGAGCGTGCCGCTGCGCCTCGAGCTCGACGAGACCGCGCTCGAAGTCGGCGGCGCCGGCGCGCTCTCGGACTATCGCGCCGCACGCGCCGAGCTTGCGCGGCTGCCTTCGTACGGCCGCGCGTTCGAGATCCACGCGCTCGCCACTACGGCGCTCGGCAAGAAAACCGACGCTGCGGAAGCCGAAGCACGACGCGCCGCTCAAGCCGCGTACGAAGATCTCGTCCGCAACACACCTACCGCACAACAACCGATGCTTGCAAAGCTCGCAGCCGGCTACGGCATCGCATCGGCGCCCGCATCCCATGAATGAAACCAAGGTCAACGATCCGGCAGCGGGCGACGCGTCGATGCGCGATCAGCTCGCGCGCCTGCGCGAGCAGCAGGAACGGTTGTTCGTGCAGCTCCACGCCGGCGAGCAGCACTTCAAGCAGCTCGCGCGTTCGGTCTGGCGCGTGCAGGAAGACGAGCGACGTCGGCTCGCGCGCGAGCTGCACGACGGCATCGGCCAGCAATTGACGGCGCTGCGTCATCGGCTCGACGCACTCGCGCGCTCGATCGACGGCGCCGACGAGCCGTCGTGCCCGCTGCACGAGGCGCTTGCGATCTGCGATTCGGCGATCCAGGAAACGCGGGCGCTGTCGCGCCTGCTGCGTCCGCAAGTCCTGGATGATCTTGGCCTCGAGGCCGCGCTCAACTGGCTCGCACGCCACTCGGCCGAGAGCGGCGGCTTCGAGATCGAGATCGATGCCGCGCACGCTCCGCCTTCGATCGATGGCGATCTTTCGACGCTGATCTTCCGCGTCGCGCAGGAAGCGCTCGCGAACGTGCTGAAGCACGCGAACGCGCGGCACGTCGTGATCCGCCTCGCCGAGCGCGGCGGGGAATGGCTGCAACTTCTGATCGTCGACGACGGCGTCGGCTTCGACGTCGACGCCGCGTTCGAGCGCGCGAGCGGCGGCTACAGCACCGGCCTCGCGAGCATGCGCGAGCGCGTGCGTCTCTTCGGCGGACGCTTCACGATCGTCTCGCGCCCCGGCGAAGGCATGCAGCTTCGCGTGCTGATTCCGCTGCTGCAGGGAGATGCCGCGCCATGAGACCGATCCGCGTCCTCGTCGCCGACGACCACACGATCGTGCGCGACGGCCTCGTCGCGCTCCTGAACGGCAGCGGCGACTGTCAGGTCGTCGCCGAGGCCGCCGACGGCGTCTCGACGGTCGAGATCGCGCTGAAGACGCAGCCCGACGTCGTCGTCGTCGATATCTCGATGCCGAAGCTCAACGGCATCGAAGTCGTGCGGCGCCTCACGAAGGAGCTCGAATCGACGCGCGTCCTCGTGCTGACGATGCACGCCGAGGAGGAATACGTCATGCACGTCGTGCGCGCCGGCGCGGCGGGATTCCTCCTGAAGGACAGCGCGAGCGCCGAGATGCTCGCCGCCGTGCGCGCGCTCGCGGCGGGACGCGGCTATTTCGGCACGCACGCATCGAAGGTCCTCGCTCAGCAGGTGCAGAAGCCGCACGCGCAGCTCGAGGATCCGTATCGCGACCTCACCACGCGCGAGCGCGAAGTATTTCATCTCATCGTCGAAGGCATGACGACGAAGGAAATCGCGCGCCAGCTCGGCACGAGCGCGAAGACGGCGGAGAACCATCGCTTCCGCGTACTCGACAAGCTCGGCGCGCGCAATACGGCGGAGCTGATTCGTTACGCGGCGCGGCATGGGTTGATGGATTAGCGGCGTTTTCCACGCGTCATCGCAATCCCATTTTTCGTCAGCGGCTCGTGTCGGCGGATCCGATGCGAGAGTCCTTCTCATGCTCTCTTCGCTCGCGCCCAGACAGACTTGGAAATCTCGCACGCGCCCGCGTGGATTTTCTTTCGAGGTTCTCACCTAGCGTGATCGGCGTCGCACTCTGGACCATGGCGCCGCACACTATTTCCGTGCATTCCTCGCGCTCACGCAAACTGCCGAAGGAATGCCATGTCGATCCCGCATCGTGGATGCCGCGCGTCGGCGCTGCTGCTCGTCTCGCTGCTGCCCATTGCGGCCTTGGCGCAGACGCTGCCGCAGGAATACCGCAACCTCATTCGTTCCGAAGCGAATGTCGGCCCGCTCGATGCGAGCTTGCTCGGAGACCGCATCGACTATTACACGGGCCACGTCGAGTTCGCGACGACCGACGTCAGCCTGCCCGGCAACGATGCCTTGCCGGTTGCCGTCGGCCGGCGCTATGTCGTCGAGGCGAATCCTTCCGGCGTGATTCCCGAGCGCGCATTCGGCGACTGGGACATCGAGGTGCCGCACATCGAAGGCATCGTCGCGACGAGCGTCGGCTGGACGGTTGCCGGCGCGAGTCCGAATGCGCGCTGCAGCGCGTTCGCGGGTGCGCCTGACGCGACGGTCTCGACGCCCTCTCAGCAGCATCCCGGTCAGACGATCACGACGGCGATTCCGTGGGAGCAGTACTCGACCGGCTATCGCGTCGCGGTGCCGGGCTACGGTCGCCGCGAGTTGCTGAAGCGTGCGGCGGGAAACAACGAGCATCCGGCCTCGGGCACTTATCCGATCGTCACGAACGACTGGTGGATGGTGAGCTGCCTGCCGAACCTCGACGCCGGCAGCCCGGGACAAGGCGAAGGCTTCCTCGCGATCGCGCCGGACGGCACGAAGTACACGTTCAACTGGCTCGCGACGCGGCCTTACGTGCCGCTGTCCCGGCCGGCCGACACGACCGAGACGAACGTGACCGCGAAGCTCGACCGCGCCGAAGCGTGGATGATGGCGACCAAGGTCGAAGATCGCTTCGGCAACTGGGTGAAATATCAATACGATTCGAACAAGCCGCTGCAGCTCAAGAAGATCACGAGCAGCGACGGGCGCGCGATCACGCTGACCTATTCCGGCGTCACGAACATCGTGCAGTCGGTCGCCGACGGCACGCGCACGTGGTCGTACGGTTATGCGTACAACGGTTCGTATTACTCGCTTTCGTCGGTGACGCGGCCCGACGGCGCGAAGTGGCAGATTTCCTTCGATACGCTAAACCACATCAGCTGGTCGTACAGCGATCCGTGGACCTGCGGATCGCCGGGAACGCCGTCGAATCCGAACACGTTCAACGGCACGATCACGCATCCGAGCGGCGCAGCCGGCAAGTTCACGTTCAACATCGCGCGGCGCGGACGCAACGGAGCGCCGAACGCCTGCTACACGAGCAGCGGCGGCGTCGATTTCGCGAGCGTGCAGCCCGGCGTCTACGACACGCTCGCGCTCGTCGAAAAACGCATCAGCGGACCGCGCCTGCCGGCGCCGCTGGTCTGGTCGCTTGCGTACGCGGGCTGCTCCGGCTCGAGCTGCGCGACGAACGTCACGACGACCGTGACCGACCCGCGCGGTTACAACACGCGCTATACGTTCGGAACCGGCTATCACAACGACGAAGGGCTGCTCGTCAAGAAGGAGAACGGCGGATCGGGCGCGAGCTACCTCGAAACCGAGACCTACGATTATTTCCCGGCGACGGGCCAGTCGTATCCGGCCGATCTCGGCACGCCGACGCAGAGCCGCGGCGACACCGTGCGGCTCGCCGAGCTTCGGCCGCTCAAGATGCGCACGCGAACGCGTCAGAGCGTCGCGTTCACGTACGCGGCGGCGAGCCTCGACGAATTCGGATTTCCGCAAAGCCTCACTCGCAAGGGTTCGGCCACGAAAGCCGACAGCATCGCCTACGTCAACGACAAGACGCACTGGGTGCTCGGCACCGTCAAGACCATCACGAGTGCCGGCAAGGCCGAATACGATGCGGTATTGAACGCGCTCGATGTGCCGACCAGCATCAGCCGCCTCGGCGAATTGCAGCGAACGCTGGCGTACAACGCGGACGGCACGCTACAGACGAGCAAGGACGGCAACGGGCACTCGACATCGTATTCGAACTGGAACCGCGGCATCCCGCAGAACATCGGCTACGCGACCGGCGAAAGCGAATCGGCCGTCGTCTCGAACATCGGCACGATCACGAGCTGGACCGACGAACGCGGCTCGACGACGACCTACGACCACGATGCGATCGGACGTCTTTCCGGCATCCACTATCCGGCCGGCGATCCCGGCACCGGCAGCAACCAGAGCTTCGCGGCGACGACGATCAGCTGGTCGACCGGCGCATCGGGCTGGACATCGATCGAGACGACCGACACGTACAAGAAGACGACCGACTACGACGCGCTGCTGCGCCCGACGCTCGTCAACGAAAACAACGCACGCTACGTCAACACGAAATACGACGGCGACGGCGCGCCGTCGTTCGTTTCCCTGCCGTCGACGCTGCCGAACGAATCGGACGGAACGATATTCGTGCACGACGGCCTCGGCCGCGTCACGACGAAGAATTTCGTCGGCTACGTCACGAGTTATGCGTATCAGAACGGATTCGTCACGAAAGTCTCCGATCCGATCGGAACGACCTACTATCACTACCTCAGCTACGACGAGCCGACGACGGACTGGCCGACCGAAGTCGACGGCCCTCTCTACGGCACGACGATCGAGCGCGACACGTGGGGCCGCCCATTCGCGATGAGCCGCGCCGGCGTGACGCGCAAATGGAACTGGAGCGGAACGAGAGTCTGCGCGACATACAGCCCCGAGCGCGGCACGACCGTGCTCTCGCGCGACGGTGCCGGCAACGTCGTCGCGAGCGCGGACGTGACCGGCGACGTCGGTTGCAATTATGGCTCGATCACCGCCGCGAACAAGGTCGCCCGCACCTACGATTTCCGCAACCGCCTGCTCACGGTCGATTATCCCGGGGGATCGAGCGAGGACATCACGCAGAGCTGGTGGCCGAACAGCCTCGTCAAGACCGCGACGCGCGGCTCCGTCAGCCGCACGACGAACTACAACCGGCGCGGCCTCCTGACCTACGAATCCGTCGCCGTCGACGGCGTTCCCTACGAGATCGACACCACCTACAACACGCGCGGCCAGCCGGCTTCGCTGAAATATCCCGACGGCCGCTCGGTCGACTACGCCCCCGATGCGTGGGGCGAGCCGACCAAGATCGGAACCTACGCCAGCGGCATCGCCTGGTGGCCGAACGGCGCCGTCAAAGGCTTTACTTACGGCAATGGCATCGCGCACTCGATGATGCAGGACGAGCGCCTGCTGCCCGCCAGCATCGTCGAAGGCGCCGTCCAGAGTCGCGACTACGACTACGACGGCGTCGGCAACGTCATCGCGATCACCGATCACCTCGGCGCGCATGCCGATTCGGTCGCGATGAGCTACGACGCCGCGAGCCGTCTCGAGACCGCGAACGCCGCCGGGCTCTGGGGCAACGCGACGTTCACTTACGACGACACCGACAACCTCAAGACCGCCAAGATCGGCAGCGTCACGACGACGTTCACGATCGATGCCGCGACCAATCGCGCGAGCAAGCTCGCCGTCGGCGGAGCGTCCTCGAACCTCGGATACGACACGCAAGGCCACCTGATCCAGAAAGGCAGCCAGACGTTCACGTTCGACCGCTCCGATCTGCTGCTCGGCACCGGCGGCGAGACTTATCGTTACGACGCCGACGGACGCCGCATGGTCATCGAGGCCGGAGGCTACAAGCACGTCTCGATCTACGACAGCGCGGGACGCCT
>DASZWL010000378.1:0-7115 GCA_035546695.1 Rhodanobacteraceae bacterium
AGCGATGTGTTCGACTACATCGAGGTGTTCTACAACCGGCAGCGCCGGCATGGACATCTCGGCGGCGTCAGCCCCATCGCGTTCGAGATGGCAGCCTCAAACGGCTAGCCGAAACTGTCTAGGAAAGCGGGGGCGTACCAGTAGTTGCCTTGGCGGTATCGCCGCATCGATCCGCTGCGCGCGTTCGCAACACCGCTTCGAGATCGGCAAGCCCAAGTCCATGCGCCCGCAACAGAACCAGCGTGTGATACACGAGGTCGGCGGCTTCGCCGAGCAGTGTCGCGTCATCCTCGCCGATGCCAGCCAGCGCGGTTTCGACGCCTTCCTCGCCGACTTTCTGCGCGATGCGCTTGATGCCTGCATCGAGCAGTCGCCGCGTATAGCTTTCCTCCGACGATGACTCGCATCGCGATGCGATGACGACATCGAGCTCCGCGATCGCGCCGGAAAAGCAGCTCGTCGTGCCGCGATGGCAGGTCGGTCCCTGCGGGCGCGCGAGCACGAGCAGCGCATCGCCGTCGCAGTCCGCGGCGATGGACACGAGCTCCAGGAAATGGCCCGAGGTCTCGCCTTTGGTCCAGGCGCGCTGCCGGCTGCGGCTGAAGAACGTCACGCGACGGCTTTCCGTCGTCGCTTGCAGCGCGTCGCGATCCATGTAGCCGAGCATCAGCACGCGCCCGGTCGATGCATCCTGGATGATCGCGGGAACGATGCCGCCGCTTTTCGCCCAATCGATGTTTGCGTGCGCGTCACTCGCCGAGTCGAACATCGATCGCGTTCCTTTGCAGCGTGCGCTTGAGCTCGCCGATGTCGACGAGGCCGTCGTGGAAGACGCTCGCTGCCAGCGCGCCGTCGACTTCCGTTTCCTCGAAAACTTCGCGGAAGTGCGCGATCGAGCCCGCGCCTCCGGAGGCAATCAGCGGCACTTCGCACAGGGCGCGCGCGGCCTTGAGCTGTGCGATGTCGTAGCCGTCGCGCGTTCCGTCGCTCGACATCGAGTTCAATACGATCTCGCCGGCGCCGCGCGCTTGCGCCGTCGCGATCCAGTCGAGCGTCTCGATCGCGAGCGTCTCGGTACGCGCCGGATCGCCGCTGTTGCGACGCACGTGCCAGCGCCGGTCCGGATCGCGTTTCGAATCGACGCCGACGACGACACATTGCGAGCCGAACGCTTCGGCGAGCTCTTCGATCAGGTCCGGACGTTCGAGTGCCGGAGAGTTGATCGAGACCTTGTCCGCGCCGGCATTCAGCGCGCATCGTGCATCGGCGACGCTGCGGATGCCGCCGGCGACGCAGAACGGGATGTCGATCGCGCGCGATACGCGTTCGATCCATCCCGGATCGACGCGACGTCCGGACGGGCTCGCTTCGATGTCGTAAAAGACGAGCTCGTCCACGCCCGCATCGCGATGGCGCGACGCGAGCGCGACGATGTCGCCGACGATGCGATGCGACGCGAAGCGGATACCCTTGACGACCTTGCCGCCGGCGACGTCGAGGCACGCGATGATCCGCCGCGTCAGCATGCGAGCGCTTCTTCGACCGTCATGCGCGCATCGAGCAGCGCCCTGCCGAGCACGACGCCGGCACATCCGGCGGCGAGCGCATCGCGAACGTCGCAGAGGTCGCGAACGCCGCCCGAAGCTTGCAGCGCGATCTCCGGTGCTGCGTAGCGAACGGACGAATAGAGCTCGACATCGGGTCCTTCGAGCGTTCCGTCGCGATCGATCGCCGTGCACAGAATGTGGCGGGCTCCGGCACCGCGATAGAACGCGAGAAGCGCGTCGAATCGCGGCGGGTTCGCCGAAGTCCAGCCATGCGCCGGCACGCGCGCGACGCTGTTGGCATCGCGCCGCACGTCGAGCGCGACGGCGATGCGCTCGACGCCGTGGCGTTCGATCCATTTCGCGACGCGGGGCGGATCGAGCGCGGCGACCGAGCCGACGACGACGCGTTCCGCTCCCGCATCGAGGATCGCTTCGACATCGGCTTCCGAGCGCACGCCGCCGCCCGTCTGCACGCGAAGCGCGGTCGCGCGACGAATCTCTTTCAGCAGCGGCACGAGGCGATAGCCGCCTGCGCGCGCCGCATCGAGATCGACGAGGTGCAGCCAGTCAGCTCCCGCTCGCGCGTATCGCAACGCGAGCTCGAATGGAGGTTCGGCGTAACGCGTCTCGCACGCATAATCACCTTTGCGCAGGCGCACGACGCGGCCGTCGCGCACGTCGATCGCGGGATAGAGTGTCGCGCTCATGCCGCTTCCCGCTCGACGAATCGCCGCAGCACGCGCGCGCCGAATGCCGCGGATCGCTCCGGATGGAACTGGACGCCGGCGACGTTGCCGCGCTGCACAGCCGCCGAGAACGGCGCGCCGTGCTCGGCGATCGCGATGCAATCCGATGTCGGCTGCGCCGCGAAACCGTGCACGAAATACGCGTACGCACCGACGTCGCCGGCCTCGATCAGCGAGGAGCTGTGCGACGGCCATATCCGGTTCCAGCCCATGTGCGGCATGCGCGCCGCCTTCGTCGCGGCCATCTTTGCGATCCGGCCGCGCAAGAGACCGAGGCATTCGACATCGCCTTCCTCCGAGCGCTCGAACAGGATCTGCATGCCGACGCAGATGCCGAGCACCGGCTGTGTCAAGGTCCGGATCGTATCGACGAGATCGAGCTCGCGAAGCCGGCGCATCACAGTCGCGGCGTTGCCGACGCCGGGAACGACGACGCGATGCGCGGCGAGAATGACGTTCGCGTCTGCCGAAAGACGCGTCTCGATGCCAAGCCGATCGAACGCATGGCGCACCGAGCCCGTGTTGGCGCCGCCGGCATCGACGATGACGACGCGCATCACAGCACGCCCTTGCTGCTCGGCACGGTAGTGCGCTCGCGGCGCACGGCTTGTCCGAGCGCGCGCGCGACGACCTTGAAGCAGGCCTCGATCGCATGATGATCGTTGTCGCCGCGCACTTCGAGATGGAGATTCATACCGGCGCTCTCGCACAGCGAGCGAAAGAAATGCGGGACGAGCTCAGTCGGAAGATCGCCGACGCGCTCGCGCCGGAACGCGCCCTGGAAGACGAAACATGCGCGCCCGGAGAGATCGAGTGCGGCGCTCGCGAGCGCTTCGTCCATCGGCAGCGTGAAGCCGTACCGCGCGATGCCGATCTTTTGTCCAAGCGCTTCGCGAAGCGCCGCGCCGAGCGCGATCGCGGTGTCCTCGACCGTGTGATGCTCGTCGACATCGAGATCGCCGTCGACGTCGATCTCGATCGCGAAGCCGCCGTGCGTGCCGAGCTGTGCCAGCATGTGATCGAAGAAACCGAGCCCGGTGCGGACCGAAGGCGGCGACACCGCATCGAGATCGAGCGCGACGCGGATCTCCGTCTCGCTCGTGCGCCGAGCGAAGATCGCGGTCCGCGGCATCGCGGTCAGCGCGTGCGCGATCGCGGGCCATGACCATTCGCCGCCGAAGCGCGTGTTGC
The DNA here is from genome assembly GCA_035546695.1 of Rhodanobacteraceae bacterium. Lineage (GTDB taxonomy): Bacteria > Pseudomonadota > Gammaproteobacteria > Xanthomonadales > Rhodanobacteraceae > Dokdonella_A. Next base: position 3,485 of record DASZWL010000378.1, read on the forward strand.
GAATCTGGAAGCCGCGCACGCCGAGATTCCGCGCGAATTCGAGATCCGTTATGCGGTCGCCGACCATCGCCGAGCGCGACCAGTCGACGCGACGATCCTTGAGCCACGGCACGACGAGACCGATGTTCGGCTTGCGCGTCGGCTTGTTCTCGTGCTCGAAGCTCGTGTCGATCAGCACCGCCTCGAAGCGAATGCCCTGGCTCTCGAAGAGGCGCAGCATCGCGTCGTGCGGCAGATCGAACGCCTGCTGCGGAAGCGCTTCGGTGCCGAGCCCGTCCTGGTTCGTGACGACGACGAACGCATAGCCCGCGTCGCGAAGCTTCAGCAGCGCCGGAATCACGTCATCGACGAGCGCAAGCTTCTCGCAAGAGTCGATTTGTCCGTCGTCGGGCTCGACGATCAGCGTGCCGTCGCGATCGAGCAGCAGCAGCGGGCGCGGCGCATTCATGCGGCGAGAGCCTTTCCTGCGAGCGCTGCGAGCAGGCGATCGTTCTCCGCCGGCGTTCCGATCGTGATGCGCAAGGCGTCGTCGAGCTGCGGTAGCGCGCGCATGTCTCGCACGACGATGCGATCCGCGAGCAGCCTTGCGTATGCATGCTCCGCTTCACTGAATCGCGCGAGCACGAAGTTCGCCGACGAAGGATAGATGCGCCGGATGCCGGGCAATGCCGCGAGCGCGGCCGCGACACGGTCGCGCTCGGATCGCACGAGATCGATGCGCCGGCGCGTCGCTTCGATCGCCGCGGGGCGCAACGCATCGAGCGCAACCGATGCGCTCGGGGTCGGAACGGGATAGGGCGCCTGGCAGCGTCGGAATGCCGAGATCAGCGCGGGATCGGCGATCGCACAGCCGATTCGCGCGCCCGCGAGCGCATGCGCCTTCGACAGCGTGCGCAATATGACGAGGTTGGCTCGGCGTGCGATGAGCGGTGCGAGCGAGCCGACATCCGCGAACTCGACATATGCTTCGTCGACGACGACGAGCGCTCGATTCTCGAGCACGCTTGCGAGCGCGGCGATGCGTTCGGAAGCGATCGCGCTGCCGGCAGGATTGCCGGGCGAGCACAGGAACACGACTTTCGCTCGCTTTGCGAGCGCAGTGGTCGCGAGGCAATCGAAGTCGACTTCGAAATCGCGAGTTCCGTCGAGCAGCGGAACTTCGAGCGCGCGCACGCCGGCGAGACGCGCGGCGATCGCGTACATGCCGAAAACCGGCGGCGTCACGACGATGGCGTCGTGTCCGGGCACGCACGAGGCGCGCACGACGAGATCGATCGCCTCGTCGCTGCCGCGTCCGATCAGGATCTGCTCGGGCATACAGTCGTAAAGCGCGGCGAGCGCATCGACGAGACGAGACGGCTGAGGTTCCGGATAGCGGCGACACGCGGTACTGCCATCGGCGCCGCTCGGCCAAGGCGATTCGTTCGCGTTGAGCCAGACGTCGCCGACGAATTCCTCCGCGCGTGCGGACCGGTAGCCGGCGAAATCGCGAAGATCGCTCCGAAGGAGATCGCGGACGTCGCTCATGCGGAGACCGTGTCCCGAAGCGCGTCGAGCCGCGTCGATATCGCGCGCGCGTGCGCCGCGAGGCCTTCCGCGCCAGCGAGCGAGATCGCGCAGTCGCCGATCGCGGCGAGTCCCGTCGGCGAGGCGGCCTGTACGCTGATCGTCTTCTGGAAGCTCGCGACGCCGACGCCGCTGAACGCGCGCGCGGCGCCGCCGGTCGGCAATACGTGGTTCGTGCCGCTGCAATAGTCGCCGAGCGCTTCGGGCGTCCAGTCACCGAGAAACACCGAGCCCGCGGCGCGCACGCGATCGAGCCAGCATCGCGGCTCGCGGATCGCGAGAATCAGGTGTTCGGGCGCATACGCATTCGCGATCTCGAGTGCGACTTCGATCGCGTCGACTCGAATCAAGCGCGCATGCGAAAGCGACGCGCGCGCCGTCGCTTCGCGCGGAAGCGTGCGAAGCTGGCGATCGATCTCGCGCTCGACGGCATCGAGAAGCGTCTCGTCGTCGGCGACCAGCACGACCTGCGAGTCGGCTCCGTGTTCGGCCTGCGACAGAAGGTCCGCCGCGACGAATTTTGGCTTTGCCGACGCGTCGGCGACGACGAGTAATTCCGAAGGACCGGCCGGAAGATCGACCGCGACATCGGCGAGGAACACCTGCCGCTTCGCTTCGGTGACCCAGGCATTGCCGGGCCCGAACAGCTTGTCGCAACGCGGAACCGTTTCCGTGCCGGACGCCATCGCCGCGATCGCTTGCGCTCCCCCGATCTTGAAGACGCGCCGGATGCCGCAGCATTCTGCCGCCGCGAGCACGGCGGCATCGGCGCGACCGTTCGCGCGCGGAGGCGTGCACAGGATCACTTCGCTGCAACCCGCGATGCGCGCGGGAATGCCGAGCATCAGCACCGTCGTCGGCAGCGGCGCCGTGCCGGCGGGAATGTACAGGCCGACGCGATCGATCGGCCGCACGAGGCGCGCGCAGACGACGCCGCTTGCCGTTTCGACGGCGTAAGGGCGCAGCGCTCCTTCGCGATGAAACGCCTCGATCCTGGCAGCGGCTTGTTCGAGCGCGCCGCGCAGGCTTGCATCGATCGACGCGGCCGCTTCGCGGAATTCTTCGGCATCGACTTCGGCATCGTCGACATCGATGCCGTCGAACCGTCGTGTCGCATCGCGCACGGCGGCGTCTCCGCGATCGCGCACGTCCGCCATGATCGAGGCGACCGTCGTGCGGACGGTCGCATCGCTCTCGCGTGCCGGGCGCACGAGCGCTTCGTCGCGCTGTCGCTCGTCGAGCGTCGACCAGTCGATGCGCTTCATGCGAGCATCCTCTCGACGGCTGCGACCATCAGCCGCCGCGCGCCGGCCCGGCGGAGATCGTCGATGCGCTGCCAAGTCAGCGCGCCGCGGCAGACGGCCTGCAGCGCGAGCGTGTCGGTTCCGTCGATGTGCATCATGGTCGGAGTTTCGGCGTCGCGGAGAAGATCGAGCAACGCGGGAACGCGCTCGCGCTCGGCCTCGAACGTGACGAGGCGGCGGTCCTCGACGCGAAGCGCCGCGTCGAGCCGTTGCAGCAGCAGGTTCGCGATTTCGGCGCGCGCGCCGTCGAGCGGCGTCGTCGAGCCGATCAGCACGGCCTCGCTTTCGAGCAGCGTGACGACCGGCTTCAGCCGGTTCGCGGCGAGCGTCGCGCCGCTCGACACGAGATCGCAGACGACGTCGGCCTGACCGAGACTCGGCGCGATTTCGACCGATCCGCCGAGCGCGACGACGCGTGCGTCGATCGCATTCTCGCGCAGCCAGCGCTCGACGAGGTTCGGATGGCTCGTCGCGATGCGAAGGCCATCGAGCGCGGATGTTTCGCGGAAATCCCACTCGACCGGAACCGCGATATCGAGACGGCATCGCCCGCAGCCGAGCGCGCGCAGCTCGACCGGCGCATCCGCTGCACCGGCTGCCTCGCGGCGCGCCGCTTCTTCCGCGAGCACGTTGCGGCCGACGATGCCGAAATCGCAGATGCCATCGGCAATCAATGACGGAATGTCATCGTCGCGCACGAGCAGCAAGTCGATCGGCTGCGCTTCGCCCAGGCACAGAAGCCGGTCGCGCTCTTCGCGCCA
>DASZWL010000379.1:0-3318 GCA_035546695.1 Rhodanobacteraceae bacterium
CGGTTCGCGCGGCGTGATGTGCTCGGTCGCGAACAGCGCGCGCGTCGGGCCCTCGCCGCGACGCAGCAGCGGACCCTTGCGGATCGCATGGCTGAACGCGCCGTCGAAGAAGATCAGCGCAGTCTCGCCACTGATGTCGACGCGGTCGAGATACGGCTGCAAGAGCACGCTGCGGTTCGCGTCGAGCAGCCGCTTCGCGTGCTCCACGGCCGCATCGATCTCGTCGCGCACGTAGCGCTGCGCGTCGCGCGAGCCCGCGCCGACGCTCGGCTTGACGACGAACTCGCGTTTGCATCGGTCGGCGAATCGCGACAGCGCCTCACGCGAATCGTCGCCTGGCTCGACGAACGTGCTCGACACGACCGGAACGTCTGCGTGCGCAAGATCGGCGAGGTAGTGCTTGTCGCTGTTCCAGCGCACGATGGCCGGCGGATTCGCGATCTTCGTCTCCTTTGCCGCGAGATCGATCCAGGCGAGGAATTCCGCCGGACGTTGCGTGTAATCCCACGTCGATCGCAGCAGCGCGAGATCGAAGCGCGACCAGTCGACCGCCTCGTCGTGCCAGTCGACGACGGACGCATCGACGCCGGTCTCGCGCAGAGCCGCGATCAACGGCGGCAGATCGTCGTCGAGATCGCGTGCGGCGGCGGCGGTGATCAGCGCGATGCGTGTCATCGATCGAACCCTTCCCGGATGGCTGTCCCGGCCGCGGAGCGTACCCGCGTCGCGGACCTCGCGATAGCAGCCATGCGGTCCTCGCGCCGGGCCCGTGACTTCTGGGAGTAGGTTCGACGCCGGCGCGGACGGACACTGCGCGGGGCCGCCGCGCTCGCGGCGGCACGATCAGCGCAGGAATCGACGCCATCATGAAGCCACGCCTTTTTGCTGCGGCGACCGTCGCCGCGCTGTCTTTCGCATTCACGCACGCGACGGTCGCAGCCGACCCCGCGTCCGAGACGACGACGAAGGAAGTCACCAAGAAGGAAACCGAGAAGCCCGCCGAGCTGAAGCCGAAGAGCTCGAAGACCGAAGGCTCTGTGACGGTCGAGGGCAAACGCGTCGACTACACGGCCGAAGCCGGCACGATCATCCTGACCGACAAGAAGGACAAGCCGAGCGCTAGCATCTTCTACGCCGCGTACTTCAAGAGGGGCGTCGATCCCGCGAAGCGTCCGCTGATGTTCCTCTACAACGGCGGTCCCGGCTCGTCGACAATCTGGCTGCACATGGGTGCGTTCGGGCCGCGGCGCGTCGTCACCGCCGACGACGAGCATACGGCGGCGGCGCCGTACGGCCTCGTCAACAACGACTACAGCCTGCTCGACGTCGCCGACCTCGTCTTCATCGACGCGCCGGGCGCCGGCTTCTCGACGTTCGCGGACAAGGAGAAGGGGCCGAAGGAATATTTCGGCGTCGATCCCGATGCGAACGCGTTCGCCGATTTCATCGTGAAGTTCCTCTCGCAGCATGGCCGCTGGAACTCTCCGAAATACCTCTTCGGCGAAAGCTACGGAACGACGCGCTCGGCGATCCTCGCGAACCTTCTGCAAAGCGATCGCGCGATCGACTTGAACGGCGTCGTCTTGCTCTCGCAGGTGCTGAATCTCGGCATGCTGATCGACTTTCCCGAGATCGATCCCGGCGTCGATCTCTCGTACGAGCTTGCGCTGCCGACGTACGCCGCGACCGCGTGGTATCACAAGAAGCTGCCGAACGCACCGGCCGATCTGCAAACGCTGCTCGCCGAAGTCGAGCGGTTCGCGATGGGCGAGTACGCGCTGGCGCTCGCGGCCGGCAACGCGATCGATCCCGCGACGAAGCACGCGGTCGCCGAGAAGCTCGCCTCGTACATCGGTCTTCCGGTCGATTACATCGAGCGCGCGAACCTGCGCGTCAACGGCGGAGAATTCGAGCATACGTTGCAGATCGACAAGGGCCTGACAACCGGACGTCTCGACTCGCGCTTTTCCGGTCCCGCGATGGACGCATTGAACCAGGCCGCCGCCTACGATCCGCAATCGGCCGCGATCTCGTCGGCGTACTACGCCGCGTTCAACGACTACGTGCGCAAGCAGCTCAAGTACGGCGAGGACGATACATATCACCTTTTTGCCGAAGGCGCGTTTCCCGCATGGAAGTTCGAGCACAAGCAGCCGAACGGCGCGCCGTTTCCGATTCCGGGATTTCCGAATGTGATTCCCGATCTCGCCGCGGCTCTCAAGTACAACCCGAAGCTGCACGTGATGTTGAATTCGGGCTACTACGATCTCGCGACGCCGTTCTACACGGCCGACTACGAGATGAAGCATCTGCCGATTCCGTCCGGGCTCGTGAGTCACATCGAGACGCACTACTACGAATCGGGGCACATGGTCTATGCGCATCTGCCTTCGTTGAAGGAGTTGCATGACAATGTGGCTGCGTTTGTCGGGAAGACCGATAACGTTGGGTCTTGATGGACACTGTTTGCACGCCGACGTTTCGCGGGTGAAATGCTTAGCAAGCGACAGAGCGGTTCCGCTCGCCTGCCGGCGAGCGGGTCACTTTCTCTGTTTCGCCAGAGAAAGTAACCAAAGAGAGGCGACCCTCGCGACCGCGGTCGCCGGTGAAGCCGGCGACTTCGCGAGGGCGCTCCGGAGGTTCGCTGACAGGCCATCCCTGGCCTGACAGCGAACGCGCGCGCATCGTGCGCGCGCCCCTGCGGGCTGTTTCCTGCGCACCCTCGCCGCGGCCGAGAGGGACCCGAAGAGCGAAAGAATCCAAGAGCGACGCTCTTGATCTTGTCCCGGGCACTGTCGCTTGCGGCGAGCCGCAGAGAAAGCAAAATGGAGTCCGGCTTCCGCCGGAATGACGAACATCCGATTCGTCACGCCGCTTCGGCGTGCAGCTTCAATCCGAGCGCACGAGCGACCTTGAGCACCGTCGCAAAATCGGGACTGCGCTCGCCCGACAGCGCTTTGTAGAGGCTCTCGCGCGAAAGGCCCGCCGCGCGCGCGACGCGCGACATGCCCTGCGCGCGGGCGATGTCGCCGAGCGCCTTCGCGATGAGCGCGGCGTCGCCGTCGCTTTCCTCGATGCAGGCGTCGAGATAGAGCGCCATTTCCTCGGGCGTGCGCAGATGCTCTGCGACGTCGTAGCGTTTGGTTTTCGTCTTTGCCGCGTTGCGCTTCATAAATTCCTCGCCAATTCGATCGCGTGCGCAATGTCCCCGCGTTGCGTCGATTTGTCGCCCCCGGCGAGCAGCACGATCATCACGCGCCCTCGCTGCACGTAATACACGCGATATCCGGGTCCCGCATCGATCTTGAGCTCGCACAC
>DASZWL010000380.1:0-22082 GCA_035546695.1 Rhodanobacteraceae bacterium
CGGCAGCGTCGACGGCGGCGGCACCACCGGCGTTTTCGATCGCCTGACCGGCACGGACGGCTGCGCGACGGGAACGGCGACGACGAGCAATATTCCGGGCGCGACCTCGGGCACGTCGGGCGGAACGCTGACGATCAGCGCGGCGGGGCAATCTGCGGACATCGACATCACGGCTCCCGTCGTCACCACGTTGACCGTGACCGTCGTCGGCGATACGACGGCGGGCGTCTATTCGGTGAGCCCGAGCAGCACGGGTTTCTCTCCGCCGGGTCAGGGCAGCTCGCCGTGCAGCGCGACGGTACCGCCGGCAGGCGCGTCGAACTCGTGCACATATACGTTCACCCAAGGCGCGCAAGTGACATTGCAGCGCGGCTTCTCGCCTTCGAACGCCGGCGATCCCGAGCCGACGCCGTTTGCGTGGTCCGGAGATTGCGCTGCCGGCAGCGGCGCCTCGACGACAGTGGTCATGAGCGGCGACGCCGCTTGCACGGCGACCTGGGGAGCTGCCGCACCCTGATTCGTCGGCTTCAGGAATCGAAGAGGGCCGCGCAACGCGGCCCTCTTCTTTTCCGACGCCACGCCATCGTTGGCATTTAAGATGCAGGCAGACGACGGCATCGCCCGCAGCGAATCCATGCCCATGCCCAGCCATCGCGCCGACATCCGCGCCGGCAGCGTCATCTTTGCCGAGAACGATCCGCCGACGACGGCGTACCTGATCGAGAGCGGCGAAGTCGAGGTCACGACGCTGCAGCGCGGCGAGCGCACGATCCTCGGCCAGCTCGGTCCCGGCATGCTGCTCGGCGAGATGGCCGTCATCGACGATTCGCCGCGCACCGCGACCGCGCGCGCGCTGACCGACTGCGTGCTGACGCCGATCGACCGCCGCCAGTTCGCCGAGCGCCTCGCCGCGGCCGATCCCGTCGTACGCGCGCTCCTGATGAGCCAGCTGAGCCGCTACCGCTCGGCGCTCGCGACGCTGACCGGCGACGAGCCGGCGCCGCTCGCGCTGCTCGATGCTGTCGAAACCCGCCGCGACGCGGGCGCTTTCGACAAGATCCGTCTCGAAAGCGAGCTGCGCAGCGCGCTCGAGCGCGGCGAGCTCGAAGTACGCCTGCAGCCGATCGAGGAGATCGTCTCCGGCCACATCGCGGGCTACGAGGCGCTCGTGCGCTGGCATCATCCCGAGCGCGGCTGGGTGTCGCCGGCCGAGTTCATCCGGCTCGCCGAAGAGACCTCGCTGATCCTGCCGGTCGGCGATTACGTGCTGTCCCGCGCCTGCGACATCCTGGCCGAGTTCCGGCGCCGCGGCGTCAAGCCACTGCCGTTCGTCGCGCTGAACGTTTCGGCGCGCCAGCTCGACGATCCGAAGCTCGTCGACCGCATGATCGCCGAGCTCGGCAAGCGCACGCTGCCGCCGGATCGGCTCAAGATCGAGATCACCGAAAGCCTCGTGCTCGACCACGCGCGCGTCGCCGAAGTGCTCGCGCGATGCCACGCGGCCGGCATGCAGGTCGCGCTCGACGATTTCGGCACCGGCTATTCGAATCTCGGCCCGCTGCTGACGCTCGACTTCGACCACATCAAGCTCGACCAGAGCTTCGTGCGCGCGCTCGACCGGCCGCGTGGCGTCGCGATGGTCGGCGTCATCGTCGCGATGGCGCGCGCGCTCGACTGCAACATCGTCGCCGAGGGCGTCGAGAAGCGCGAGCAGCGCGAGATCCTGCACCGCCTCGGCTGCCGTTATGCGCAAGGCTGGCTGGTCGGCAAGCCGCTCACGCTGGCCGAGGCGCTGAACCGCTGACCGCAGCGGCGCGCGGCTCCGCAAACTTCCGGCCCGGCCCGCTGTCTCATGGGCGCATCCGGGCGGGACAGCCGCTCGCTCGTGCGATCATTGCGCAAAGCCCCGAAATGCCCATGGACATGCCAGAACCCACCGCGGCCGCCACGGCCTTCGCCACGCTTCGCGCCGAGCTCGGCCAGTGCATCCTCGGCCAGGAAGCGCTGATCGACCGCCTGCTGATCGCGCTGCTCGCCGACGGGCACCTCCTCGTCGAAGGCGCGCCCGGCCTCGCCAAGACGACCGCGATCAAGGAGCTCGCCGCGCGCATAGAAGGCGATTTCCACCGCGTGCAGTTCACGCCGGATCTCCTGCCGGCCGACCTCACCGGCACCGAGATCTACCGGCCGCAGACCGCGAGCTTCGAGTTCCAGCGCGGTCCGATCTTCCACAATCTCATCCTCGCCGACGAGGTCAATCGCGCGCCGGCGAAAGTGCAGTCGGCGATGCTCGAAGCGATGGGCGAGCGTCAGGTCACGGTCGGCCGCGACACGTATGCGCTGCCGGCGCTCTTCCTCGTCATGGCGACGCAGAATCCGATCGAGCAGGAAGGCACGTATCCGTTGCCCGAAGCGCAGCTCGATCGCTTCCTGCTGCACGTTCGCATCGACTATCCGCAGGCGGCCGCCGAAGCCGCGATCCTGAAGCTCGCGCGCGATCGCGCGCGCGAGGCGCTCGCCGCGCCTGCGACGCCGTCGCGCCTCGTGAGCCAGGCGCAGGTGTTCGCCGCGCGCGCCGCCGTGCTCGCGATGCATCTCGCGCCGCAGCTCGAGGAATACATCGTGCAGCTCGTGCTCGCTACGCGCGATCCGTCGCGCTACGGCGAAGAACTGAAACGCTGGGTCGCCTACGGCGCGAGCCCGCGCGGCACGATCGCGCTCGACCGCTGCGCGCGCGCGCACGCGTGGCTCGCCGGCCGCGATTACGTGACGCCGGAAGACGTGCATGCGATCGCACCGGATGTGCTGCGCCATCGCGTGCTGCTCAGTTACGAGGCGGAAGCCGAGGGCGTGAATTCGGATCGCGTCGTTTCGATGTTGCTGGAGCGGGTGCCGTTGCCGTGAAGAGCCGGGATTCGGGATTCGGGATTCGGGATGCGCAAGACGTGCATCGGCGCGGTCGCGACCTTTTCTCTTCATCCCGAATCCCGAATCCCGAATCCCGGCTTTAATCCATGTCGAAGCCGTGTACCAACCCAATGCAAGTCGCCCTCGACGAGCTCCTGGCTCTCTCGTCCGTCGCGCACGGCGCGAGCCTCGCGCGGAGTCGAAAGAGTCCCGCGCTGCGATCAGGCGGGCACGCGTCGCGCTGGCGTGGGCGCGGCGTCGATTTCCGCGAGTCGCGCATCTATCTCCCCGGCGACGAGATCCGCCACATGGACTGGCGCGTCACGGCGCGCAGCGGCAAGCCGCACACGAAAGTGTTTCAGGAAGAGCGCGAGCAAGGTCTCCTGCTGGTCGTCGACGAGAATCCCGGCATGCGCTTCGGCACGCGCGTCCGCTTCAAGAGCGTGCAGGCCGCGCGCGCGTCGGCGCTGCTCGCGTGGATGGCCGCGGCGGCCGGAGATCGCATCGGCGCGCTCGGCTTCGGCGGCGGCATCAGCGGCGAAGTGAAACCCGCCGGCGGACGGCGCGGCGTTTTGCGCGTGCTGCGCGCGTTGCGCGACTGGGATCACGCGGCAGATCCGTCGCGAAGCGAGCCCTTGTCGAGCGGACTCGCACGCGTACGCAGGCTGCTTCGTCCCGGCATGCGCATGATCCTCCTGACCGACGGCTTCAGCGCCGACGCGCCGGCCGCTCAGCTCATGCCTCAGCTCGCCGGACGACACGAGATCTCGGTCGTGCTGCTGCGCGATGCGCTCGAGCTCGCGGCGCCGCCGCCGGGCCGTTATGCCGTGCATCTCGGCGCCGCGCGAAGCGTGCTCGATTTCGGCGATGCGTCCGTCAGGCGCGCATGGACGCAGCGCTTCACCGACGCGCGCGAGCGCCTGCGCGAGGAATGCCGGAAATCCGGCGTGCGCGTGCTCGATCTCGACGGGCACGCCGATCTTCGCCGCGCACTGGCGCCGTTGCTCGCGCGGGCGCGACAGACCGCAGGTGCCGCATGAGCGCACCGGCCGGTCCCGATCTTCGCGACATCCATCTGCCGCCCGCGCCGTCGTGGTGGCCGCCGGCGCCGGGCTGGTGGCTGCTCGCGATCGTCGTCGTCGCGATCGTCGCGTACGCGATCGCGATGCTCGTGCGCGCGTTGCGCGAGCGTCGCTGGCGTCGGCGAGTCGCCGCCGAGCTCGAGCGTATCGCAGCCTCGCACGCGGCCGAGCCCGATCCGGTTCGCCTGGCGGCCGACGTCTCGCAACTGCTGCGCCGCGCCTCGTTGCTGATCGAGCCGGAAGCCGCTGCGCTGAACGGCGAAGCGTGGCTCGCGTTTCTCGATCGCCAGTTCGACGAGCCGCGAAAAGCGCGCGACGAAAACGGCGATCGAAGCGCGAACGATGCCGCGCCGAGATTCCGCACCACAACCGGCCGTGCGCTGATCGACGCGCCGTATCGCCGCACCGGCGATCCCGCCGCGAGCGTCGATGCTTCCGCACTGCTCGGTCTCGCGCGCAGCTGGCTTCGCCGCGCGCTGCCGCGGAGGTCGCGTCGTGTTTGAACTCGCGTGGTCCTGGCTTTTGCTCGCACTGCCGCTGCCGTTGATCGTCGCGCGCCTCTTGCCGCGCGCGCCGGGCTTCATCGCGACGGCGCTGCATCTTCCGCACGCGGGTTTCGTGCTCGAGCAGCAGGCCGACGTCTCGCCGGTGCCGCGCTTGCGCAGTGCGCTCGCACTCGCCGCGTGGGCGCTTCTCGTGCTCGGCGCCGCGCGGCCGCAATGGCTCGGTCCGCCGCAGGATGTGCCGCGCTCGGGCCGTGATCTCATGCTCGCGATCGACACGTCCGGCAGCATGAGCATCGAGGACATGCAGCTCGCCGGTGAAGCCGTGCCGCGCTTCGCGGCGATCCAGGCGATCGCGTCGGACTTCATCCATCGCCGCAACGGCGATCGCGTCGGCCTGATCCTGTTCGGCACGCGCGCGTACCTGCTCGTGCCGCTGACGTTCGATCTCAAGACCGTCGGCAAGCAGCTGGCCGATTCGACGATCGGCCTCGCCGGCCGCGAGACCGCGATCGGCGATGCGCTCGGCCTTGCGGTGAAACGTCTGCGCGACCGGCCCGAGGATCAGCGCGTGCTCGTGCTGCTGACCGACGGCGTCAACACGGCCGGCGAGCTCGACCCGCGCAAGGCGATCGATCTCGCCGCCGCGAACCACGTGCGCGTCTACACGATCGGCATCGGCGCGGACGCGCTGCGCGTCAACAGCCTGTTCGGCAGCCGCGTCGTCAATCCGTCGGCCGATCTCGACGAGGCGATGCTGAAGCGCATGGCCGAGGCGACCGGCGGGCGCTATTTCCGCGCACGGAACAGCGACGAGCTGGCCGATGTCTACCGCACGATCGACCAGCTCGAGCCGGTCGCCGACACGAAACAGAGCCTGCGCCCGGTCGACGAGCTGTACTGGATGCCGCTCGCGGCGTCGGTCGCCGCGATCGCGCTCGCGTTCCTGCTGCCGGGATGGCGCTCGCAGGCACTCGGCGGAAATGCGCTTCGCTCGCGGACAATGCCGCGATGACGGGCACACTCGCCGATTTCCATTTCCTGCGGCCGCTCTGGCTACTGCTGCTGCTCGCCGTGCCGGCGTTCTGGCTGCTGCGTCGGCGCGGACGCGCCGATGCGGGCGCGTGGCGCGGCGTCGTCGATGCGCATCTGCTGCCGCATCTGATCGAGCGCATCGACGCGGGAACCGGACGTTCTGGCATCGTGCTCGCGACGTTGTTGTGGACGCTTGCATGCCTCGCGCTCGCCGGGCCGGCGTGGGAGCGCGAGCCGATGCCGCTCTATCGCAACCAGGCAGCGCGCGTGCTCGCGCTCGAGCTTTCGGCGACGATGATGGCGCAAGACGACAAGCCGAGCCGCTTCGAGCGCGCGCGCTACAAGCTCGTCGACATCCTCGATCGCAGCAAGGATTACCAGACCGCGCTGATCGGCTATGCCGGCGAAGCATTCGTCGCAGCGCCGCTGACCGACGACGTCGGCACCGTGCGCAATCTCGTCGACGCGCTCGATCCTTCGACGATGCCGGTCGCCGGCAATCACGCCGGCGCCGCGATCGAGGCGGCGCGCAAATTGATCGAGCAGGCGGGATTGCACGCGGGTGACATCCTCCTCGTCGCCGACAGCGCCGATGCCGCGGCGATCGCGGCTGCGCGCAAAGCGCACGCCGGGGGATTGACGGTTTCCGTGCTCGGCGTCGGAACGCCGGACGGTGCGCCGGTCGCGCTCGCTCAGGGCGATTTCCTCAAGGACGACAGCGGCAACGTCGTCGTCGCCAAACGCGACGATGCGAGCCTGCGCGAGGTCGCCGAAGCCGGCGGCGGACGCTACGCAACTCTGAGCGCGGATTCGCACGACATCGATTCGCTGCTCGTCAATCGAGCCGGCGCGACGTCGGAAGCCGAAGCTGCGTCGTCGCCCGATGTTCTCGCCGCGAGCACGCGCTGGCGCGATCGCGGTCCGTGGCTGATGCTGTTGCTGCTGCCGCTCGCCGCGCTCGCGTTCCGGCGCGGCTGGCTGATGGCGATCGCGCTGATCGTGACGTCGGCGCCGCGCGCAGATGCGGCATCGTTCACCGATCTCTGGCTGCGCTCCGATCAGCAGGCCGCCGCGGCGCTCGCCGGCGGCGATGCGAAGGCCGCGCTCGGCGTCGCGCGCTCGCCGGACTGGCACGGCAGCGCCGCGTTCCGCGCCGGCGATTACGAATCGGCCGCGGCCGATTACGCGAAGGTCGAGAACGCCGACGGCGCATACAACGAAGGCAACGCGCTTGCGAAGCTCGGCCGTTACGAAGACGCGATCGCGTCCTACGCTCGCGCATTGAAGCTCGCGCCGGATATGGACGATGCGAAGACGAATAAGGCCGCCGTCGAGGAATGGCTTAAGCGCCAGGAGAAGCAGCAGCAGGACAAATCCTCGAAGCAGGATTCGAAATCCGGCAACGGCGGCGATCGCAAGCCGTCGTCCGGCGACGGATCGCAACAGGATCAGGATCAGCAGAAAGAGAACGAGTCCGGCGAGTCGCAGGATCAGAAATCGAAGGACGGAGACCAAGGCGCGTCGTCGCAGGATCAGAACGGCAACGACGAGCAGCAGAAGAGCGAATCCGGGCAGGATTCGGGCAATGAGCAGCAGAAGCAGCCGTCGTCGTCCGGCACTGAAGGCGCGACGACTGACGCGCAATCCGGGCTCGATCCCTCGCAGGGCAAGGCGAGCAGCGAGCAGCAGAAGTCGCTGACGAAGGCGATCGACCAGTCGCTCGCGTCCGGAGGAAAACCCGACAAGGACGGCAAGCCGTCCCAGGCGATCGAAGAGGAAGACGCGGCGACGCAGGAAAAACGTCAGGCGCTCGAGCATCTCCTGCAGCGCGTGCCGGACGATCCGGGCGGTCTCCTGCGCCGCAAGTTCCTGCTCGAGCATCAACGACGCCAGCAGGGCGGAGGCGACAACGGATGAGATCGAGATACGCCACGACGATCGCGACGATGATGCTCGCGCTGGCCGCATGGTTCGCGGTCATGCCGCTCGCTGCCGCTGCACCGAGCGTGCGCGCGTGGCTCGATCGCGACACGATGCATCTCGGCGAAACGGTCACGCTCAACGTCGAAGCGTCCGGCGATGTCGGCGGCGAGCCCGATTTCAGCGCGCTGTCGCAGGATTTCACGATGCTCGGCACGCAGTCGAGCCAGCAGGTCAGCATCGTCAACGGATCGAGCACCGCGAAGACCGTCTGGGCCGTCGGCCTCGAGCCCAAACGTGCGGGACGCATCGCGATTCCGGCGCTCCCGGTCGGCTCGGCGCGCACGCAGCCCATTGCGCTGACCGTGCTGCCGCAACCGGCCGGCGCGCAGGGCAAGCCCGGCGACGACGTGTTCCTCGAAGTCTCTGCCGAGCCGCTCGCGCCGTACGTGCAGCAGGAAGTGCGCTACACGGTCAAGCTCTATTACTCGTTCGGCCTCACCGACGGTAATCTTTCCGAGCCGCAGGCGGACGGCGTCGTTGTGCAGCGCCTCGGTCAGGACAAGAGCTATCTCGCGACGATCGGCGATCGGCGCTACCACGTCATGGAGCGTCATTACGCGCTGACGCCGGAGAAGAGCGGAACGCTCGATCTTCCAGCGCTCCTCTTCCGCGGCAACGCGCTCGATGCGGCCGATCCGACCGGCTTCTTCAGCCGTCCGCGCTCGGTCAGCGCGCGCTCGGACACGGTGCAGCTCGCGGTGAAACCGAAGCCGTCGGGCTGGAGCGGCAGCGATCCGTGGCTCCCGGCCGAATCGATGCTGCTGAAGGACGAGAGCGAGCTTCCGTCCGAGATTCACGTCGGCGATCCGGTCACGCGGACGATCCGTTTGCAGGCGCAGGGACTCGGTTTCGAGCAGTTGCCAGAGCTGAATCTCTCCGCGCCCGACGGCGCCGAGATCTATCCCGACAAACCCGACACGCGCACGCGCGACGACGGCACATGGCTTTACGGCGAGCGCGTGCGCAAGTTCGCGTTCGTGCCGACGCGCCCCGGAACGCTGACGATTCCCGGCATGAGCGTGCGCTGGTGGGACACCGCGCACGATCGCGCGGAAACGACCGAACTTCCACCGCACACGCTGACCGTGCTGCCGGCCGTCGGAAGCAGGAGCGCCAGTGCTGCGCCATCGTCCTCATCGAACGCGCCGGCCGCTGCGGAAACTTCCGCGGCGCCTTCGACGTCGACTTCGCCGACTGAGAAACCCTCGGCACCGATCGCCGTGCCGCGCCAGATCCGTATCTGGCAGATCGCTGCGGCGATCGGCTTCGGGCTATGGCTCGCGACGCTCGCGCTCTGGTGGCGATCGCGTCGACTCACGCCGCCTCGGCGAATCGACGACACGCCGCGAACCGACAGCGCATCGTCGGCGCCGCGCGCGGCTTTCCTTCGCGCGTCTGCGCTCGGCGAGCTCGCGGGCGCGGAGCGCGCGCTCGTCGCATGGGCGCGCAGCGAGCGTCCTGACGTGCGCAATCTCGGCGAGCTGTCGGCGCGGCTCGACGATGCCGCGCAGATCGATGCGCTCGCGGCGCTGCAACGCGCGCGTTATGCCGGAGGCCCGACCAGCGGTGTCGGCACGATGCTCGAGCGCGCGTTCAAGCAGGGACTCGCGTGGCGCGCACCCGCATCGCCCGCGAAAGCGAAATCGGCGCTGCCGGCGCTGTATCCGGAGTAACGTTCGCAGCTGCGCACGGATTCCGGACTTCGTCGTCCGGCGCAACGCGCAAATCGATTTCCGATCTCGGCCGGGGAGCCGTGCAGAAGAGACGACGCCAATCGCTTTCGATCGTCACGGCAACGCGATCTACGGTTCCGTTGCTGAGTGCGATGCTCTGCGTCGTCGCGACGGCGCAGGCGAGCGGCCTGCCGTGGGAAATCTGGGAATCGCCGGAGCGTCTCGCGACGATCGATCCGGACGACGTCGTGCTCGAACGATCGAGCCATTGCCTCGACGGCTGCCGCTACGACCGCAGCAATGCCGGAGCCGAAGATCCGGCCGCGAATCCGTATCCATTGCGCTGGCTTTATCGCGACGGCGACGATGCGATCGTGTTCGACGAGCGCGGTCCCGGCGCGATCACGCGCATCTGGATGACGACCGGATTCGGCACGTCGGCGTGCATCGATCCCGCGATTCGTGCGCGCTTCTACTTCGACGGCGCGACGGCGCCGATGCTCGACCTGCCGCTCGCTTCGCTGTTCGACGGCACGACGCCGCCGTTCATGCCGCCGCTCGTCGCCGATCGCGAAGCGTCGAGCGGCGGCTACGTCAGCTACGTGCCGATCGCGTACGCGCAATCGTTGCGCATCGCTCTCGTCGGCGCCGACGATGGCGGCACGAATCCTTGCACCGGCAACGACGAGCGTCTTCTCTGGTTCCAGATTCAACATCATCGGCTCGCACCGGGCGTTGCGGTGACGACGTTCGCGCCCGGCGACGATTTTCCCGCGTGGCGCGCGTTTCTCGCGCATGTGGGCGACGATCCGTGGAACGGTTTCATCGCGCCGGTCGAATCGACGTCGACGCTCGCGCCGGGCACGACGCTCGATCTTGCGGCGCGCTCGGGTCCGGCGTGGCTGCGAGGGATCCGCCTGCGTCTGCCGCGAACGGCGTACGCGTCGGTGCGCCTCAAGCTCGTTCTCGATGGAACGACATCGGCCGACGTGCCGCTCGACGATTTCTTCGCGACATCCGCCGATGCGGCGACGCCGGCTCGCGGCGTGCTCGCCGGCGAGGACGCGAACAGCTGGCTCTACGCGTGGCTGCCGATGCCGTTCCGGCAATCGGCGAGCGTCGAGCTCGTTGCCGAGCCGACGCTGCCTGCACCGGTAGATATCGAAAGCGCGCTGTACTTCGACGCCGCGTCGATTCCGCCGGAAGCCGCCTCGTACGCAACCAAAATTTCTGATACGTGCGTCGAAGGCGGCGACATAGCGCTCTATGCCGATCACGGCGCCGGCAAGATCGTCGGCTTCGCCGCGCGGTATCGCGCGAACGGCGTCATCGGCCGCGGCTATCTCGAAGGAGACGAGCGCGTGTATCCCGACGGCATGACGACGCCCGCGTGGTATGGAACCGGCGTCGAGGATTTCTTCGGCGGCGGCTTCTATTTCGAAGACACGGCATTCGCGCTGCCGCTCTTGGGCGCGACCGTCGTCGATGCCGACGGCGCCGGCGAGACCGACGCGTATCGCTGGATGCTCGCCGATCCGCTCGCATACGCGAGCTCGCTGCGCTTGACGCAAGAGGCCGGCTTCGCTCCGTCGCAGCCGGCGCCGACGTGCGCGCGCACGATCGTGCACGCGTATCGCGCGCCGCGCGCGAGCGTCGTGGCCTACGACGGCTTCGACGTCGGGACGGCGTCGTCCGACGCGCATTCCTATGCACCGCCGCCCGGCGCGACTTGCACGAGCGAAAACGGGATGTTCGAGGACGAGCCGCCGACGACGCGAAGCGCGTATGTCTGCGCATATTCCGCCGGCGCGAGCCGCTTCGAGTTCGATGTCGCCGATGCAGCGCCGCCGCTGCGTCTGCGGCGCACGTTCGACGGCGCGGCCGGATCGCCCGGCGAAACGGCCGGTGCGCCGGCGGCCGAGATCCTCGCCGACGGCGTCGTCGTCGGACGATTCCCGCCGGCGATCGCGAATCCGGCGCGGCGCTGGCAGCAGCAGGAAGCGCTGCTCGATCCCGCACTCGGCGCTGGCCGGCACGAATTCGAAATCGTGCCGGATTTCACCGCGGCTGCACCGCGCATGGCCGAATCTCGATTCGAGCTGTCGGGCGGATGGAAGGATGCGATCTTCGCCGCCGGCTTCGAGCCGTTCCCGCTGCAAGCGGATGCGACGCCGGCACGCTGAGCCCTGTCGCGTTCCAACGTCGGCGCGCCTTGCGACCGGCCGACCGATGCGACAAAGTCGAAAAACGGGAGGAATCCCGATCCAGAGGGGCGGCCGCCGACGCCGAATCGGGCTGGGATGACGACACCGAAAACCGAAACCGGACTCGCCCGCGACGCGACCGAAGTCAGCGCGCGCGCCGTGCCGCGATCGCGCGCCGGCGCGACCGAAACCGAGCTCGGCGAAGGCGATCGTCTCGGTGCGTGGCGGCTCGTCAGGAAGCTCGCGCAGGGCGGCATGGGCGCGGTCTATCTCGCCGAGCGCGCGGACGGGCATTTCGAACAGCAGGCGGCGATCAAGCTGATCCGCGGACGGCCGAACGACGAGATGCTGCTGCATTTCGCACGCGAGCGGCAGATCCTCGCGACGCTGCAGCATCCGAACATCGCGCGCCTGCTCGACGGTGGCGCGACGCCGGGCGGCCAGCCGTACCTCGTCATGGAGTACGTCGAAGGCGAGCCGATCGACGCGTACTGCGCCGATCATGCGTTGCCGCTCGATGCGCGCCTCAGGCTCTTCGAGCAGGTCTGCAGCGCCGTGCAGTTCGCGCATCAGCGCCTGATCGTCCATTGCGATCTGAAACCTTCGAACGTGCTCGTGCAGAGCGACGGCACGCCGGTGCTGCTCGACTTCGGCATCGCACGCGCGCTCGATCGTCCGCGCAAGCAGGACGCGGTCGAGGCCGCGTATTTCACGCCGGGCTACGCAAGCCCCGAGCAGCTTCGCAACGAGGCCGTGACGACCGCGAGCGACGTCTACTCGCTCGGGCTGATCCTGTTCGAGCTCGTCGCCGGCCGCAAGGCGCGCATCGACACGGTCGATCGCACGATCGCGCTGCTCGGCGATGCCGCCGTGCAGCCGAGCGAGATCGCGGCGAAGGTACCGTGGAAGAAGCGCATCGCCGGTGACATCGACGCGATCGTGCTGCGCGCGACGGCGGCCGAGCCGTCGGCGCGCTACGCCGCGGCCGACGAGATCGCGGCGGACCTGCGCCGACATCGCGCGATGCTGCCGGTCTCGGCGCGCGCACCGACGCTCGCCTATCGAAGCGGCCGTCTCCTGCGCCGGCGCTGGCCGCTGTTCGCCGCCGGCATCGTCGCGCTCGCGATGATCGCGGCATTCACCTGGCGCATCGCGGCCGAGCGTGATCGCGCGTTCGCCGCCGAGCACGAGGCGCGCGTGCAGGCGACGGCTGCCGAGCGCGTCAGCGATTTCCTCGTGTCGGTGTTCAACGTCTCGAATCCGCGTCTCAACGGCCGTCGCGACGTCAGCGCGCGCGAAGTGCTCGACGAAGGCGCCAAGCGCATCCAGAGCGAGCTCGCCGATCAGCCGAAGGTCAAGGCGAAGCTGCTCGACACGCTCGCGACGGCGTATCGCTTCATCGGCGAGCCGGCGCAGAGCGTCGATCTTTTCCGCGAGGCGGCCGATCTCTATCTCGATCCGGAGGTCCGCGAACCGCTCGCCGCCGCGAAGACGCTGAGCCAGCTCGCGGTCGGCTACGCGAATGCGAGCTATCCGCGCGCCGAGGCCGAGAAGGCCGCGCGACGCTCGCTCGCGTTGCGCGAAGCGAACGGCGGCGATGCGCTCGATATCGCGGATGCGTACAACTCGCTCGGCATCGTGCTCGAGTCCGAGGACAAGTTCGACGAGGCCGAGGCCGCGCTGAAGAAAGCGCTCGCGCTCCGCCGCGCGAACGGAGACGACGACGATTCGATCGCAGCATCGCTGCACAACCTCGGCATCGTCGCGATGAAACGCGGCGAGAGCGATGCATCGCTCGCGTACTATCGCGAAGCGCTCGACCTGCGCAGGAAAGCGGTCGGCGAGCACAGTCCGACCTATCAGATCACGCTGACGAATTACGGCATGGCCCTCGGCGCCGCGCACCGCAGCGCGGAGGCCGTGCCGGTGCTCGAGCAAAGTCTCGCGATCGCGCGCGAGCTGTTCGGCGACGACAGCGACAACACGGCCGCCGCGCACAACGAGCTCGGCTCGGTGCTGCACGATCTCGGCCGCTTTCGCGACGCGCTCGCGCACTACCGCGAAGCACTACGCATCGAGAAGGCGACGATCGGCGACGCCGGCGCCGAGGTGGCCAAGCCGCTCAACAACATGGCCTCTGCGTACGAGGACATGGGCGATTTCGCCGCGGCGATGCCGCTGTTCCGCGAATCGCTCGCGATCCGCTCGAAGACGCTCGGCGCGGACGATCCGATGGTGCTGCGCGCGGTCTACAACCTCGGGCGGGCGTCGACGAAATCCGGCGCGCTGAAGGAGGCGCGTCCGCTGCTCGAGCGCGCGCTCGGCGGATATCGCAAGCTCTACGGCGAGGCGAACCCGAACACGGCGAAAGCGGAGCTCTGGCTCGGCGAATGGAACGTGCGCGCGGGCGACCTCGACGCCGCGACGGCGCGACTCGCCGCGATCGAGTCGTCGAAAGCGAAGTTATCGCCGCTCGTGCAGTCGCAGCGCGCGACGCTCGCGGCCGACATCGCCGCCGCGCGGCACGACACGGCCGCGGAGATCGTCGCGCGCAAGCAGGCCTGGGATCTCATGCGCGACGCGTGGGGCGAGTCGCATCCGCTGACGGCCGAATGCGCGGTCGCCTACGCCGTCGCGCTGGCGCGCGCGCATCGTTCCGAAGAGGCGGCGGCCGTCGCGCGTCCGGTCGTGTCGATCGTCGACGGCGCGTTCGCGGAAGATTCGAAAGTGCGGCGCGAGCTTTCGCCGTGGCGTTGACCCGCTGCTGTTCTTGCGGACACCGGATTAGCGTCGAATCTCGGTTTTCACCTCTCCCGCTTGCGGGAGAGAGCCTGCCCCGGACTCGATCCGGGGTCGCGCCGAAGGCGCGGGTGAGGGAAAACTTGAGACGGCATACCGAGGTTTCCCTCATCCGCCTGCCGGCACGTTCATTCGCGCCGTCCATGGCGCTCACTCTTCGGGCAGCTCCGCCGTGCGAATCGGCAGTCCTGCCGATTTGTCTCCCGCAAGCGGGAGAAGGAACCACACCGGGGAGATTCAGCGCTGATCAGGTGCGGACACGAAAAACCCGGCCTGCTCGCGCAGGCCGGGTCGGATTGGCATCCTTGCCTTGAGGCTCCTCGTTGGAGAAGTTCGCGGCGTCTGCCGCTCGCGTCAGAAGCGGACTTCGGCGCTGACCGAAACGAGGTCGGGGTTCACGTCGAGATTGTGCTTGTCCGCCTTGTAGTAGTCGTAGTTGAGGCCGACGCTGAAGTTGTTCGTGAAGTCGTAGCCGAATCCCGCGCCGGCGTACCAGCTGTTGCTCGTGTCGCTGAGATTGACCGGAACGTCGCCGGCGAGATAGCCGCCCTTGAGATCGCCGCGGAACAGGCCCGCGCGACCGCTGACGTACCAGTTCTCGGTCATGTTGAAGTGACCGTTGACGCCGAGATTCCAGCCCGAGAGCTCCGCACTGCGGACGCCGAGGCCGTTGTACGCGCCCTTCGGCGAAAACTCGCCGAGATCGGTGTAGCCGCCTTCGACGCCGAGCAGCACGCTCGGGGCGACGGCCCAGCGGTAGCCGAAGTTCGCGGCGTAGCCGGTGTCGTCGTCGTCGTAGACGCCCTTGTCTAGGTTCGACTGGCCGATGTTGCCGTTGAGGAAGAAGCCGCTCTGGTTTTCGGCGGCGTGGCTGGTCAGGGGGAGCGCGGCGAGGCCGGCGGTAGCGAGGGCAATGGCGAACAGCGTATTTTTCATGATGTTGAACTCCAACTGCTTGTGGATTAAGGATTTTCTGCAACTCTTCCATGGGTTGCGGGACTTCGACCCGAGGTTTCCGCGGGGGTTCGGACTCCGGGCCGCAGATGTCAGGTAGGGTTCATCGGCCTGAATTCAATACTGACGAGTTCAGAATTTATTCATGGCCGGGCGCGCGCCCACAAGCGATCGCGCATCGGCGACAATCGCGGCCCTCGCGACGCGTCCTGCTCGCGAAGATTCCGGATCCGAGCCCCGACCGATGCCGAGCCGTAAAGAACTCGCCAACGCGATCCGCGCGCTGGCCATGGACGCGGTGCAAGCCGCGAATTCCGGTCACCCCGGCATGCCGATGGGCATGGCCGACATCGCCGAGGTGCTCTGGAACGATTTCCTCGTCCATAACCCGCGCAATCCGAAGTGGGCCAACCGCGACCGCTTCGTGCTCTCGAACGGCCACGGCTCGATGCTGCAATACGCGCTGCTGCATCTCTCGGGCTACGACCTTTCGATCGACGAGATCAAGCGCTTCCGCCAGTTGCACTCGAAGACGCCAGGACACCCCGAAGCGAGCGAGACGCGCGGCGTCGAGACGACGACGGGCCCGCTCGGACAAGGCCTCGCGAACGCCGTCGGCATGGCGCTCGCGGAGAAAGTGCTCGCGGACCGCTTCAACCGCGACGGCTTCGACATCGTCGATCACTACACGTACGTCTTCATGGGCGACGGCTGCCTGATGGAAGGCATCTCGCACGAAGCCGCCTCGCTCGCGGGCACGCTCGGGCTCGGCAAGCTCGTCGCGATCTGGGACGACAACGGCATCTCGATCGACGGCGAAGTGCAGGGCTGGTTCACCGACGACACGGCGAAGCGCTTCGAGGCTTACGGCTGGGAAGTCCTGCGCGGCATCGACGGCCACAATCCGGAAGCGATCAAGGCCGCGCTCGTCTCGGCCTCGCTCGATCCGAAGAAGCCGACGCTGATCTCGGCGAAGACGATCATCGGCTACGGCGCGCCGAACAAGGAAGGCAAGGAAAGCTGCCACGGCGCCGCGCTCGGCAAGGACGAAGTCGCCGCCGCGCGCGCGAAGCTCGGCTGGAACCATCCGCCGTTCGTCGTGCCGGACGACATCTACGACGCGTGGAACGCCGAAGCGAAAGGCGCCGAGCGCGAAGCGAAGTGGAATGCGCTGTTCGCGCGCTATCGCAACGCGCATCCGGATCTCGCCGACGAATTCGAACGACGCATGAGCGCTCGCTTGCCGGAAGGTTTTGCCGAATACGCCGACGCATACGCGAAGAAGCTCCAGGCCGAGGGACCGGTCGTCGCTTCGCGCAAAGCTTCGCAGATGGCGCTCGACGCGTTCGGACCGAAGCTGCCGGAGCTGATCGGCGGGTCGGCCGATCTAGCCGGCTCCAATCTCACGATCTGGAAAGGCTCGAAAGACGTCAACACGAACGTCGCCGACGCGAATTACGTCTACTACGGCGTGCGCGAGTTCGCGATGAGCGCGATCTCGAACGGTCTCGCGCTGCACGGCGGATTCATCCCGTACGACGCGACGTTCCTCGTGTTCTCCGATTACGCGCGCAACGCGGTGCGCATGTCGGCGTTGATCCCGGCGCACGCGATCCATGTCTACACGCACGATTCGATCGGCCTCGGCGAGGACGGGCCGACGCACCAGCCGGTCGAGCATCTCGCGAGCCTTCGATACATTCCGAACAACCACGTCTGGCGGCCGTGCGATGCGGTCGAATCAGCGGTTGCGTGGAAGGCCGCGATCGAGCGCAGGAACGCGCCGTCGTGTCTCGTGTTCTCGCGGCAGAACCTCGCGCATCAACATCGCAACGACGAGCAGATCGCAGGGATCGCGCGCGGAGGCTACGTGATTGCCGATCCCGGCAGCGCGAAGTTCGACGCGATCCTGATCGCGACCGGCTCCGAAGTCGAGCTCGCGATGCAGGCGATGCGCATGCTCGCCGATCGGGGCGTCGCCGTGCGCGTCGTCTCGATGCCGTGCACGAACGTGTTCGACGCGCAGCCGATCGAGTACCGCGAAAGCGTGTTGCCCGGCTGGTGCCGGAAGCGCGTCGCGGTCGAAGCTGGCGTCAGCGATTTCTGGCGCAAGTACGTCGGCCTCGACGGCGCGGTCGTCGGTATCGACACGTTCGGCGCCTCGGCGCCGGCCGAAGCGCTGTTCAGGCATTTCGGGTTCACGGTCGAGCACGTCGTGGACGCGGTCGGCGCGTTGCGCTGATCGATGAAGGTCGGTGGGCTGAAGCCCACCCTATAGGTCATTGCGCAATAGGGTGGGCTTCAGCCCACCGTCGCAACGTCGGTCGAAAACGCCATGCGCCGTATCGCGCGATTCATCGGGAACGAGAAGCCGCGTGCGACCGCGTCGCCGAGCGCGATGCTGATCGCGACTGCTGCGGCGTACCAGAGCCCGACGAGTGCGAGATCGGCGTTCATCGCCTTGAACGCGGCGACCGTCGCGAACACGACGAACATGTGCGTGAGATAGATCTCGTAGCTGCGCCGGCCGACGAAGCCGAGCGCTGCGAGGAATCCGCGCGCGCTCCAGCTCTCGCCGACACCGCTCGCGATCGCAAGCAGCACGAGCGCCGTTCCCGCTTCGAGCACGGTGATGTAGAGCCCGGTCGAGACGAGCCCGAGCGCATTCGTCGTCGAGCGGAACGCGATCACGAGCGTCATCATCGCGATGCCGCCCGCAAACGCGATGTGCAGCGCGCCGCGCGAGATCGCGCAACGCGTCTGAAGCAGCGCCGCGAGACAGCCGAAGGCGATGCCGTCCATGCACGAGAGATATGCATATTCGTCCCACGGCTCGCTCGCGGCGTCGAACACACGACTGAACGGACCGATGACGATGAAAACGAGCAACGCGATCGCGATCGCGCGCTCGCTGTGCAGCGCGATGCAGACGAGCGGAAAGAAAAGGTAGAACGCCTCCTCGATCGAAAGCGACCAGAGCACGTCCCACGAGCCCGGCATGTAACCGCGCGTGCCTTCGAGCCAGTTGAAGTGGAACGTGAGCGCAGCGACGATCGCGCGCGGCAGCGAAGTTTTCGCGGGATCGAACACGAAATCCGGCACGCCGGCGAAGTGCATCAGCGAAAGCACCGCGAGCAGCGCGACGAGGCAAGGAAAGATGCGCGCGAACCGCAGCACGTAGAACGCGCGCGGCTCGATGCAGGGCAGCGACGACCAGCGACGCATCGAGAGATTCGCGATCAGGAAGCCCGAGATCACGAAGAACGCGATTACGCCGTAATAGCCGCTCCAGAACACGACGCGCGCGATCGGCTTCGGCAGCAGCGCCGCGACGTCGAAATGATTCAGCAGGAAGCGCAGATGCACGTGATGCGCGACGACCGCGAGCACCGCGAGCCCACGCAGCACGTCGATGCCCGCGAAATGCGGGAGCCGGCCCGATGCGGCTTCGCTCACGGCGACTCGGCGAACGCGACCGGCAGCTTGAGATACGCGTGTCCGTCACGTGCCGGCGGCAGGCGTCCGCCGCGAAGATTGATCTGCAGCGCGGGCCAGAGCAGCTTCGGGATCGCAAGCGTCGCATCGCGCTTCGTGCGGAGTGCGACGTACTCGGCTTCCGCCGTAGTCGCGCGAATGTGCGCATTGCCTTCCTTCTCGTCCGCGAGTGCGATCTCGGCCGTCGGCGCAGCATCGGCCGCCGGATAATCGTGACAGAGGAACACGCGCGTCGATTCCGGCAGGTCGTAAAGCCGCATGATCGAGCGATGCAGCGTCGCCGCATCGCCGCCGGGAAAATCGCAGCGCGCGGTGCCGGATTTCGGCGCGAACAGCGTGTCGCCGACGAACACGGCGTCGCCCGCGAGATAGCTGATGCTGTCGCTCGTATGGCCCGGCGTCGCGATCACGCGCACGGGAAGCTTGCCGATCGCGAACGTCTCGCCGTCCGCGAAGAGGCGATCGAACGGCGAGCCGTCGGTCGGGAAATCCTCGCCGAGATCGAGCAGGCGCTTGAACGCCTTCTGCACCTCGACGATGCCCGCGCCGACGCCGATCTTCGCGCCGGTCCGCTCGCGCAGCCACGCGCACGCGCTCACGTGATCCGCGTGCGCGTGCGTTTCGAGAATCCACTCGACGCGAAGTCCCGCGGTGTCGACGTATTCGAGGATGCGCTGCGCGCTCGTCGTTCGAAGCAGGCCCGACGGCAGATCGAAATCAAGCACGGGATCGATGATCGCCGCGCTTCTCGTCTCGGCATCGACGACGACGTGCGACCAGGTGCCGCTCTCGGCGTGATGGAAGCTGCGCACGACCGGCGCGTCGCTCACGGTGCGCGATCCGACCGGTGCACGACGGCGCCCGACGTATCGCGCACGCTGACCTCGACGGTCACCCCCGCGCGAACGCTTTCGGTCACCGTGCAGAAATCCTCGAACTCGGCGAGGATGCGATCGATCTGCGCGTAGTCGCCCGACGCTTCCGGCAACGCGATCTCGACCGAGACGCGTCCGATGCGCAGGCGCCGTCTCTCGTTGCGCACGTGATCGGCCGTCACGCGCGTGACGATGCGTCCGGGCTGGTTCCTGAACTTGCGAAGCGCGAAGAAGAGGCTCGACGAGAGGCAATGCCCGATCGCGGCCGCGAGCATACGCGCCGGATCGGGTCCCGTGCCGCCGCCGGCGGGCGGCGATTCGTCGACGTGAAGCGCGGGGACGGCCGTGCCGTCGAATTCGACGCGGAACGCGAATTCGGATTCCTGCGTCAGCGTCAGCGTGATGCGGTCGGTCTCGCTCATCGGTGCTCCGGCAGGCGGCGCGCTGCGGCGAATCGCCGCAAGCGCGAAGGGATATCGGTTCTCCGGATCATAAACCTCGCGCGCGGATGCGCGATGCCGGCGCGCGCGGCGCGATTCCAATGGCTCCATCGAAGTGGCCCGTGCGTGCGAAAACCGGGGCCGGTAGAATGCGCGTTCTGTCCCTGATTTTCTCGTCCCGGAGGATTTCATCCATGGCAGTCAAGGTCGCCATCAACGGCTACGGCCGCATCGGTCGCAACGTGCTGCGCGCGCTCTACGAATCGAAGCGCACGAACGAGATCCGCATCGTCGCGGTCAACGATCTCGGCGACGCGGAGACGAACGCGCACCTGACGCAGTACGACACCGCGCACGGCAAGTTTCCGGGCGAGGTCGGCGTCGAGGGCGGCGATCTCGTCGTCGACGGCGACCGCATCAAGGTCTGCGCCGAGCGCGATCCGACGAAGCTGCCATGGAAGGATCTCGGCGTCGATATCGTGCTCGAATGCACGGGCCTCTTCACGTCGAAGGCGAAGGCCGGCGCGCACATCGCGGCGGGCGCGAGGAAGGTCATCATCTCGGCGCCCGGCGACAAGGACGTCGACGGCACGTTCGTCATGGGCGTCAACGAGGACAAGATCAAAGGCAGCGACACCGTCATCTCGAACGCGTCGTGCACGACGAACTGCCTCGCGCCGCTCGCTAAGGTGCTGCACGAGAAGATCGGCATCGTGCACGGCCTCATGACCACGATCCACGCGTACACGAACGATCAGGTGCTGACCGACGTCTATCACAAGGATCTGCGCCGCGCCCGCTCGGCGACGATGTCGCAGATCCCGACCAAGACCGGCGCCGCGGCGGGGGTCGGCCTCGTTCTCCCCGAGCTCAACGGCAAGCTCGACGGCTTCGCGATGCGCGTGCCGACGATCAACGTGTCGGTCGTCGATCTCACGTTCGTCGCGAAACGCGCGACGAGCAACGCGGAGATCGACGTGGCCGTCAGGGAAGCGAGCGAGGGCGCGCTGAAGGGCATCCTCGGCATCAACACGAAGCCGCTCGTGTCGATCGACTTCAACAACAATCCGCTGTCGTCGATCTACGATGCGACGCAGACGCGCGTGATGGAGGGGACGCTCGTCAAGGTGTTGTCGTGGTATGACAACGAGTGGGGGTTTTCGAATCGGATGCTGGATATGACGCTGGCGTTCGCGAAGGCTCGCTGACGCTTCTTGCGTTTTTCCGTCTCCCACTCGCGTAAACGCGCTTTTCCCCTCTTCCGCTTGCGGGAGAGGGCAGGGTGAGGGCACGTTGGTTAGACGTTTCGTGTTGTTGTGGTTCTTTGGTCTTTCCATCTTGAAACGTTGATTCGAAAACCGGCTCACGTCCGTGTGGGTCTTGCCGGCCATCCTGGCCGGCGCGTGACTTTCTCTTGCTCGTGCAAGAGAAAGTCACCAAAGAACACGCCCTCGGTGCCGCGCCGGCGCTACGCGCCGGTTCGCTACGGGCGGACGGGTTCGATCGACAGGCCATCCTGGCCTGACGATCGAATCGGCGCGATCCCTCGCGCCGCCCGCGTGCGGTGCACGCGGCTTTTCCGTCCGCCCTTCGCCGCGGCACAAAGGGGTTTGCGAGCGAAGAGCAGAGCAAGAGCAAAGGCGCGGGGTCCCCGCTTGCGCGGGGACGACGAGGCTTGTCGCTCTGCTTTCGCTCTCGCTTCCCGGGTCCCTCTCGGCCGCGGCGAGGGCGCGGAGGAAAAAGCCCGTAGGGGCACGCGCAGGATGCGCGTGCGTTCGCTGTCAGCACAGGGATGTGCTGTCAGCGAACCTCCGGAGCGCCCTCGCGCAGTCGCCGGCTCAGCCGGCGACCGCGGTCGCGTGGGTCGCCTCTCTTGGGTTACTTTCTCTGGCGAGACAGAGAAAGTAACTCGTCCGCCGGGACGGCGGACGAAGCTACACAAGGACGTGAGCCGGTTTTCGTACGCACGTCTCAAGAGCAAAACAACAACAGAGCACAGCAAAGAAAGATCAAGAGCG
The DNA here is from genome assembly GCA_035546695.1 of Rhodanobacteraceae bacterium. Taxonomy (GTDB): domain Bacteria; phylum Pseudomonadota; class Gammaproteobacteria; order Xanthomonadales; family Rhodanobacteraceae; genus Dokdonella_A. The sequence goes on from DASZWL010000380.1 coordinate 21,969, forward strand.
CCCTCACCCTGCCCTCTCCCGCAAGCGGGAGAGGGGAAAAGCTGGCGCTCTCCTGCTCACGATATGTGAGAAAAGAGAAAGAGCAAAAAATAAATTTCGTCAGCGCCACCCGGA
>DASZWL010000381.1:0-1622 GCA_035546695.1 Rhodanobacteraceae bacterium
GGCATCAGCACGAGCACGGCGACGTGCTCGATACGCTCGATCAGCGTTTCGAGCAGCCTGTCGTCGCGCGGCAGGCAGGCTCCGAACAGGAACGCGCCGAACACGGGATGCAATCCGAGCCATTCGGTCGCGGCTGCCATCGCGAACGCGAGGATCAGAAGCGCGCCGAGTACCGCGCCGCCGGGCCGCCCGTCCTTCGCGTAACGCGCGAGGAACATCGCGACGAGCGGGCGCAAGAGGCCGAAGCCGACGCCCGCGACGGCGGCGAGTCCGATCAGCATCCGTGCGAACGCATTCCAGCCGCCGCTCTGCGCACCGATCAGCGCGACGACGAGCGCGAGCAAAATCCACGCGAGCACGTCGGCGATCGCGGCCGACGCGAGCGCGAGTTGCCCGAGCGGCGTGCGCGTCAGCGCGCGCTCCTTGAGGATGCGCGCCATGACTGGAAACGCCGTGATCGCCATCGACGCGGCCATGAAGAGAGCGAACGGCCAGAATCCGACGCCGGCCGGCGCGAAGCGCGCGTGCAGCATGGGCGCGATCGCGAAGCCGAGCATCATCGGCAGCAGCACTCCGAGGCTCCCGACCCAGCCGGCCGCGACGAGGCGATTGCGCGCTCCGCCCGGCATGCGCAGCTCGGCGCCGACGACGAACATGAACAGCACGAGCCCGACCTCGCTCAGCCCTTCGAGCGATGCGATCTTGTCGTGCGGAAACATCCACGCGTGCGCCGCGGGCGCCAGCGCGCCGAAAACGATCGGTCCGAGCACGATGCCGGCGATCATCTCGCCGATGACCGGCGGCTGGCCGAGCCGTCCGAGCACGAGCGCGAGGAGGCGCGCGGTGGCGAGGATGATCGCAAGCTGCAGCAGGAGGTGCGGGATGTGGGACATGCGTCGCGTCTCCTGCCTCGTGCTTGGAGACGGTTACCGGCTTCCGGCTACCGTCTTTTCCTCCGCATCCGGATCGTAAATCACCGGCGGCGTTCCATGCGATCTCCGGTAGCTCGCAACGATATGCCCATACGCCGCGATGCGCTTCACCGTGTACCAGGTGATGCGCGTGACGTCGCGGATCGGCCGGAAGTGGCTCGAGCGGAACTCGCCGTGATAGCGCGATTCGATCGGCACCGAGACGATGCCGACGCCCTTGTCGCGCGCGGCCGCGATCAGCACGGCGGCTTCGAACACGAAATCGTCGGCCGGGATGTCGGCGAGCTCGAGCGCGGCGGCCGGGTAGTAGCGCTGTCCGCTCTGCGTGTCGGCGACCGGGATGCCGCAGCCCCACGAGATGCCCCAATCCGCGAAATCGTTCGCGCGGCGGCGCGCGTTCGGCTGGTTCTCGCGATTCCTGATGCGTGCGCCGATCACGAGATGCTCGGGATAGCGCCGTGCGGCGGCGAGCATGCGCGGGATGTCGGATGCGAGATGCTGGCCGTCGCCGTCCATCGCGATGACCGCGTCGAAGCCGAGCGCGCGCGCCTTGCGGAAGCCGTCGCGCAGGCCCTGGCCCTTGCCGAGCGAGGTCTCGTGGCGGATCAGCGTGACCGGAAGATCGGCGATGCGCTCGCAGGTCGCGTCGGTCGAGCCGTCGTCGACGACGATGACGTTCGGCGAGATCGC
>DASZWL010000382.1:0-1570 GCA_035546695.1 Rhodanobacteraceae bacterium
GTTGTGGCCCTTGTACAGGATCTCGAGCGTCTCGCGGTTGTAGCGCTTGCCGTGGCAGACGTCGCAGGGTACGTAGACGTCCGGCAAAAAGTGCATCTCGACCTTGATCATGCCGTCGCCTTCGCAGGCTTCGCAGCGGCCGCCTTTCACGTTGAAGCTGAAGCGGCCGGGACCGTAGCCGCGCGCACGCGCTTCGGGCACCTGCGCGAATAGTTCGCGCAGCGGTGTGAAGAGTCCTGTGTACGTCGCCGGATTCGAGCGCGGCGTGCGGCCGATCGGCGACTGGTCGATGTCGACGACCTTGTCGAAAAGATCGAGTCCTTCGACGTTCTTGAACGGCGCCGGCTTTTCGTTCGCGCCGTTCAGTTCGGCGGCTGCGTAGCGATAGAGCGTGTCGTTGATCAGCGTCGACTTGCCCGAGCCGGAAACGCCGGTCACGCAGACGAAAAGTCCGGCCGGGATCTCGAGATCGACGTCCCTCAGATTGTTGCCCGATGCACCGATGATCTTCAGCGTTCGCTCGTCATCCGGCTTGCGGCGCTTTTTCGGAATCTCGATGCGCCGCTTGCCGGACATGTACTGGCCGGTCAGCGAGCGCTTCGACTTCACGATGTCCTCGAACGTGCCTTCGGCGACGACTTCGCCGCCGTGCACGCCGGCGCCGGGCCCGATGTCGACGATGTGGTCGGCGGCGCGGATCGCGTCCTCGTCGTGCTCGACGACGATGACCGTGTTGCCGAGATCGCGCAGGCGATTCAGCGTGCCGAGCAGGCGCTCGTTGTCGCGCTGGTGCAGGCCGATCGACGGCTCGTCGAGCACGTACATGACGCCGACGAGGCCCGCGCCGATCTGGCTCGCGAGACGAATCCGCTGCGCTTCGCCGCCCGACAGCGAATCGGCCTGGCGATCGAGCGTCAGATAGTCGAGCCCGACATCGACGAGGAAGCGCAGCCGCTCGCGGATTTCCTTGACGATCTTCGCGGCGATCTCGCCGCGCCAGCCGGCGAGCTTCAGCGTCTTGAAGAAATCGAGCGACTGGTCGATCGGGAGCGCCGTCAGCACCGGCAGGTTGCGATCGCCGACGAACACGTTGCGCGCGCTCCTGTTGAGGCGCTGGCCATTGCAGTCGGGGCAGGGCCGTTCGCTGATGAACTTCGAAAGTTCCTCGCGCACGGCGGGTGATTCGGTTTCCTTGTAGCGGCGCTCGAGGTTCGGAACGATGCCTTCGAAGCGATGCTTGCGATTGACCGCGCCGGCCGTGCCGGTCACGTAGCGGAAGCTGATCTGCTCGTCGCCGGAGCCGAAGAGAATGTGATGGCGTGTGTTTTCGGGCAGGTCGTGCCACGGCGTGTCGACGTCGAACTTGTAGTGTTTCGCGAGCGACTGGATCAGCTGGAAGTAGTACTGGTTGCGCCGGTCCCAGCCGCGCACGGCGCCGGCCGCGAGCGACAATTGCGGATTGACGACGACGCGCGCCGGATCGAAGAACTGCGTGACGCCGAGCCCGTCGCAGCCGGGACACGCGCCGACCGGCGAGTTGAACGAGAAGAGGCGCGGCTCGAGCTCGGGC
>DASZWL010000383.1:0-5670 GCA_035546695.1 Rhodanobacteraceae bacterium
CGTTGACTTCATAGGGTGGGCCTTGGCCCACCGAACGCAATGCCGGTGGGCCAAGGCCCACCCTATGGATCGACGCAATGAATCAGGCCATCACCGAACAGATCGTCTCTACGCAGCTGGACAAGCTCTCCGCGCTGCGCGACGCGATCGCGCGCGTCATCGTCGGCCAGCGCGACGTCGTCGAGCAACTGCTGATCGGCCTCATCGCCGGCGGACATTGCCTGCTCGAAGGCGTTCCGGGGCTCGGCAAGACGCTGCTCGTCCGCTCGCTCGGGCAAGCGCTCTCGCTCGACTTCCACCGCATCCAGTTCACGCCCGACCTCATGCCGAGCGACATCATCGGCACTGAGCTCCTCGAAGAAGATCACGGAACCGGCAAGCGCTATTTCAAGTTCCAGCGCGGCCCCGTGTTCACGAACCTGCTGCTCGCGGACGAATTGAACCGCACGCCGCCGAAGACGCAATCGGCGCTGCTCGAGGCGATGCAGGAGCGCACGATCAGCTACGCCGGTACGACGCACGCGCTGCCGTCGCCGTTCTTCGTGCTCGCGACGCAGAATCCGCTCGAGCAGGCCGGCACGTATCCGTTGCCGGAGGCGCAGCTCGATCGTTTCCTGCTGCATATCCGCGTCGACTATCCGAGCGAGAACGAAGAGCGCGCGATTCTCGCGCAGACGACCGGCGGCGCCGACGCGCGCATCGACGCGGTCATGAGCGGCGACGATGTGCTTGCGTTGCAAAAGCTCGTGCGCGACGCGCATCTCGGCGAGGACCTCCTCACGTGGATCACCCGTCTCGTGCGCGCATCGCGTCCGCAGGAAACGACGCTCGCCGAAATCCGCGAATGGGTGCGCTGGGGCGCAGGCCCGCGCGCGGGCCAGGCACTCGTGCTCGCCGCGAAAGCGCGCGCGCTGATCCACGGTCGTTACGCCGCGACGCGCGAAGACGTCGTCGCGCTCGCCGCGCCCGTGCTGCGCCATCGCCTGCTGCTTTCGTTCGCCGCCGAAGCCGAGCAGCGCAGCGCCGACGACGTCGTCGCGGCGCTGCTGCGCGGAGTTCCGTATCCCGCCTGAGAGGATCGGAGCGACTCGCATGTCCGCCGTCGATCCGATTCCCGCCGACGTCCGCGCGCGGCTCAGGAATCTTCGCCTGCGCGCCCGGCATGGCGCGGGCGGGGACGGTTTCGGCCAGCATCAGAGCCGTAGTCGCGGCGCCGGACTCGAGTTCGCGCAATACCGCGCCTACGAGCCCGGCGACGAGCCGCGCCGCATCGACTGGAAGCTCTATGCGCGCTCCGATCGCTTTTTCGTGCGCGAATCCGAACGCGACAGCCCGCTGACGCTCTGGCTCGTCGTCGACGCGAGCGCGTCGATGGCGCAAGCCGACACGGCGCGACCCGACTGGCGCAAGCTCGATGCCGCGAAGACGATCGCGGCCTGCGCGATCGAGCTCGCATTGCGTCAGGGCGATCGCTTCGGCCTGATCGCGCTCGGCGGCGAGAGTCCCGCGTTGATCGCGGCCGGGGCGGGCGCGCGGCATCGCGATCGCTGCCTGCTCGAGCTTGCGCAACTCGATTGCGCCGGCGCTTGGCCGCCTGAATCGGCGCTCCGTCCGCTCTGGGAACGCGTGTCGCCGTCCTCGCTCGTGCTCGTGCTGTCCGACTTTTTCGATGATGCCGCGGCCGATCTCGCGCTCCGTTTCGCCGCAGCGCATCGCGAAGTGCTGACCGTGCAGATGCTGAGCGCAGAGGAGCGCGATTTCCCGTTCTCGGGCGGCCATCGCTTCGTCGATCCCGAGAGCGCACTCGATCGGCGCGTCGACGCCGCCGCCGTGCGCGAGGATTTCATCGCGCGCTTCGCGAACGCGCGCGCAACGCTTGCGCGACGTTTCGCGGCGGCCGGCATCCGGCACGCGGAATATTTTCTCGACGAAGTGCCGGATCGTCCGCTGCAGCGCTTCTTCGGCGGCTCGATCGAGCGGATGCGCGCATGAGCTTCGCGCTGCTCGCGCCGATCGGACTCGCCGCGCTCGCGGCGCTCGCGCTGCCGATCGCGATCCATCTCGTGCGGCGCGTCGAGCTTCGCACGACGCCGTTCGCGGCGCTGCGGTGGATCTCCGATCGCATCCGTCCGCGCCGCCGCCTGCGCTTCGAGCGGCCGTGGCTGCTGCTGCTGCGCCTTGCGCTGCTGTCGCTGCTAGCGCTGCTGCTCGCACGTCCGATCCTGACCGAGCCGTCCGTGATGCTGCACGACGTCGTCGTCGTCGCGCCCGGAAGCGATCTCGCCGCGGCGCGCGCGGCCGTCTCGGCGTCCGGCGCGGAATGGCGCTGGCTCGCACCGGGATTTCCGCCGATCGAGGGGCCTGCACCGTCGATCGAAGTGCCGGTCGCGAGCCTCTTGCGCGAGATCGACGCCGATCTTCCGTCCGACGCGAAGCTCGCCGTCGTCGTTCCCGAAACAGTTGCAGGGCTCGACGGCGAACGTCCCGCGTTGTCGCATGCGATCGACTGGCACGTCGTGCCGGGACGGATGCCGAGCGCGCGATCCGATGGACCGCATGCTCCGGCTGCGCTCGTGGTGCGCTACGCGCCGTCACGCGAGCCGTCGTTGAAATACCTGCGGGCGGCGCTCGCCGCGCTTGCCGAGAGCGATGCATCGCGTATCGCGCTCGACATCGAGTCGCAAGACGTCGCGCCCGGCGACGCAGCGCGCACGCTCGTGTGGCTCGGTTCCGCTCTCCCCGCTTCGATTCGCGCATGGATCGAAGCGGGCGGCACCGCTCTCGTCGACGATCAGCCGCATGCCGACGGCACGCCGATCTGGCGCGACGCGAGCGGCAATGTGCTCGCGCGCGCGAAGCCGCTCGGACGCGGACGGCTCGTCTCGCTCTCGGCTGCGATGACGCCGTCGACGATGCCGGAGCTTCTCGACGCGGATTTTCCGCAGCGGCTGCTCGATCTGATCGAGATTCCGCCGAGACCGCCGACCGAGGCCTCCGCGCTGGCTTTGCAGCCTCTGCAACGCGTGGCCGTCGCGACACAGTCCGCGCTTTCCGCGCCGTCGAAGCCGCTCGATCCGTGGATCGCGCTCGCGATCTCGTTGCTCGTGCTGATCGAGCGACTCGTCGCGGCGCGCAAACGGGAGCCCGCATGACGCTCGACGCGCGATTGCACGCGCTCGGCCATCGCGCGCGCCGCCGCCGCGGCGCGATCGTCGTGCTTGCCGGCGCGCCGATCGTTGTCGCCGCCGTCGTCTGGGCCTGGCGCGTCGCCGCCTGGCCGGGCGCCGCCGTCTTCGCGATCGCGGGCCTGATGATGCTTGCAGCTGGCACGCGTCATGCGATGCGCTCGATCGACGCGTCGTGGATCGCGCGCCGTCTCGATGCTGCCGATGCCGGGCTCGAGGACAGCGCGGATCTCCTGTTTGGCGACACCGCACGCCTGACGCCGCTGCAATGCCTGCAACGCGATCGCGTACGGCTCCGCAGCGAGCGTCATCCCATCGACGACATCGCGCCGCCGTGGCCAATTCGTGCGCTCGCTGCGATTGCGTTGTTCTCGTTGTTCGCAATCGCGCTCGCTGTGTCTACGCCATCGATGTCGCCGCGCGAGACAGCGGTCGGCGACACACGGACGCCGGCGCACGCGACATCTACGCACATCGACCGCATCCATCTCGACGTAATGCCGCCGCGCTACACGCACCTCGCGCCACAACGAGAATCAACACTCGAGACGCACGTGCCGGAAGGATCGCGCGTCGGCTGGCGCCTGCACTTCGCGCCGGCTCCGAAAGCCGCGTCACTCGCGTTCCACGACGGCAGCCGCGTCGATCTCGCACGCGACGGCGACGACTGGATCGGCGAGCGGGCGCTTGCGTCGTCGACGCTGTATCGCGTTGTACTCGATGGCGCGCCGCCGCTCGACGACGATCGCCTGCGACGTCTCGACGTCGTCGCCGATCGCGCGCCCGACGTTCGCGTGATAGAGCCCGAGAAATCGCTGACGTTGCTCGCCGACGGCCAGCGCACGTGGGATCTCGCCTTCGAGGCCAGCGACGATTACGGCATCGCCGCGGCGAGCCTCACGATCACGCTGGCGCAAGGCACCGGCGAGAACATCGCGTTCAAGGAACAGACGCTCGCGCTCGCGGGCGAGGATCTCGATGCGGCGAATCCCGGCCGGCGGGAGCGCTATCGGCACACGCTCGATCTCGGCGCGCTCGGCATCGCGCGCGGCGACGATGTCATCGTGCGGCTCGCCGTCAGCGACAACCGCGAGCCGCAGCCGAACACGACGAAATCCGCGAGCTTCATCCTGCGCTGGCCGCCGGAATCCTCGAGCGACAGCGTCGGCATGGAAGGTCTCGTCGAGAAGGCGATGCCGGCGTACTTCCGCAGCCAGCGCCAGATCATCATCGACACCGAGAAGCTCGTCGCTGAGCAGTCGACGCTTGGAGAAGATGCGCTGCTGGCGCGCTCCGACGGCATCGGCGTCGACCAGAAGATCCTGCGGCTTCGCTACGGGCAATTCCTCGGCGAGGAATCGGAGACGCGCAGCGACGGTGCGCCGCCGGGCGAAGACAAGAAGCGCGGCAGGAACGAAGCCGACGCGGGACGCGCCGATGCGCTGACGCGGCGCGAGGAAGAGCACAAGCATTTCCTCGACGTCGAGAAATTCGGCGACGCCGGCGCGGTGACGGCCGAATACGGCCACACGCACGACGTCGCCGAAGCGGCGACGTTGCTCGATCCCGAGACGAAGTCGATCCTGAAATCCGCGCTCAATGCGATGTGGGAGGCCGAGCTGCATCTGCGCCAGGGACGTCCGTCCGAAGCGCTGCCGCACGAGAACACCGCGCTCGCATACATCAAGCAGGTGCAGCAATCCTCGCGCATCTATCTCGCGCGCGTCGGCCTCGAGCTGCCGGCGATCGACGAATCGCGGCGCCTTTCCGGCGATCGCAAGGGAGTGAGCGATCGCGAATCGTCGCTCGTGCCCGCCGAGATCGCGGATTCGGGTGCGCTCGCGGCGTGGAAAGCGCTCGACGAAAACGCGCCGCCGGATCTCGACATGCTCGAGCGCTGGGTGCGCGCGCATCAAAGCACGTCCGCCGATTCGCTCGCGCTCATCGCTGCCATCGATCGCGTGCATCGCGAGCCCGCGTGCGACGAATGCCGTCGGCAGTTGCAGAGCCTGCTGTGGCCGTTGCTGCCGCGCCCCGCTGCCGGCATCGAGACGCGCGCCGCGCCGAACGCATCGGGACGCGCTTATCTCGAAGCGCTGCGCGCAAGCGAGGCGGCGCGATGAATCTTTCGCTGATCGCCGCGCTGCTGATCGCGGCCGCGGTTGCGATCGGGATCTGGCGCACGACGCGCGCCGATGTATCGCGTCGCACGGTGCGCGTCGCGCTCCAGCTCGCCGCGGGCGCATTGATCTATCTCGCGCTGTTTCCGCCGCGCGTCGACGAGCGCTTCGCGGCCGAGACGCTCGTCGTCCTGACACCCGGCGCAACCGCGGAGCAAATCGCGAAGCCGCCTTACGGCATCGCGACGATCGCGCTGCCCGGCGTCGCGGCCGCAAGCGACGTGGAGCGCGTGCCCGATCTCGGCACGGCGCTGCGCCGCCATCCGAAGGCGGCGCGCCTTCAAATCATCGGCGGCGGTTTGCCG
>DASZWL010000384.1:0-3937 GCA_035546695.1 Rhodanobacteraceae bacterium
CGTCGCCGCAGCTGGACGAGCCCGCTCATGGGTTCAGCTTCCAGGCCGACGGGCCGCTCGACATGCGTATGGATCCGACGCGAGGCGTCAGCGCGGCGGACTGGCTGGCCGGAGCCGGCGAGGCGGAGATCGCGGATGTGCTGTGGCGGTTGGGCGAGGAGAGGATGAGCCGACGCATCGCGCGCGCCATCGTGGCGGCGAGGGGCACGGCGCCCCTGACGACGACGTGCCAGCTCGCCGATCTCGTCGCGAAGACCATCGGCCACCGCGAGCGCAACAAGCATCCCGCGACGCGCACGTTCCAGGCGCTGCGCATTCACGTCAACGACGAGCTCGGACAGCTCGAGCAGGGTCTCGAAGCGGCGGTGCGTCGTCTCAAGCCCGGCGGACGGCTCGCGGTGATCAGCTTTCATTCGCTCGAAGACCGCGCCGTGAAGCAGTTCATCCGCGGCGAGGAAGCGCCGCGCGTGCGGCGCGGCCTGCCGCAGCCGGAAGCTTCGCCGTCCCCGCTCGTTCCGGTCGGCAAGGCGATCTTCGCAAGCGACGCCGAAGTCGCCGCGAATCCGCGTGCGCGCAGCGCCGTGCTTCGCGTCGCCGAACGCCGTTCCGCGGAGAAATCCGCATGAGGCTCCGCGTAGCGATCGCGATGACGATCCTGCTCGGCGCGGTGCTCGCGAGCGCGATCGGCGTCGTCTATTCGATCCAGGAGAGCCGCGAGCTCTTCGTCGAGCTGACCAGGCTCGGCAACGAGCGCGACGACCTCAATTTCGAGTTCGGACGTCTCGAGCTCGAGCAAGCGACCTGGGCCGAGAACAACCGCATCGAGCAGATCGCGCGCGGACGTCTCGGCATGGTCTCGACGAATCCGTCCGACGTCGTGGTGATTCGCCGATGAAGCGCGTCAAGCCGGCCAACACGCGCAGGCGGCTTTACGGCGTCGCGATGGTGCTTGCGCTCTCGTCGAGCGCGTTGATCGTGCGCGCGGTCGATCTGCAGGTCGTGCGCAAGGATTTCTACCAGGAGCAGGGCGACCAGCGCTTCCTGCGCGATATTCCGATCGCGGTCTCGCGCGGCACGATCTTCGATCGCAACGGCGAGCCGCTCGCGGTATCGACGCCGGTCGATTCGATCTGGGCGAATCCCGTCGACGTGCTCGGCGCGGCCGATCGCCTGCCCGAGCTTGCGAAGGCGCTCGGTCTCGACGAGGACGATCTGAAGCAAAAACTCGTCCAGCGCTCGGACAAGGAGTTCGTCTACCTGAAGCGTCATCTCAACCCGGACGACGCCAAGGCGATCCTCGCGCTCGGCATCCCCGGTGTCGCGAGCGAGCGCGAGTTCCGCCGCTACTACCCGAGCGGCGAGGTCATGGCGCACGTCCTCGGCTTCACGAACATCGACGATCGCGGCCAGGAAGGCCTCGAGCTCGCGTTCGACGACTGGCTTGCCGGCAAGCCGGGCTCGAAGCGCGTGATCCGCGATTCGCACGGGCAGGTCGTCGAGAACGTCGAGCTCCTGCGCGAGGCGCAGCCGGGCCGCGATCTCACGCTGTCGATCGATCGGCGCATCCAGTATCTCGCCTATCGCGAGCTCAAGGCCGGCATCGCCGAGCACCACGCGACCTCGGGATCGATGGTCATCCTCGACGTGCCGACCGGCGAAGTGCTCGCGATGGTCAACTCGCCGTCGTTCAATCCGAACGCGAGGAACGCGGGCGACGCGTCGATGCGCCGCAACCGCTCCGTCACCGACGTCGTCGAGCCGGGCTCGACGATCAAGGCGTTCACGATCTCGGCTGCGCTCGAGAGCGGCAAGTGGAAGCCCCACACGCCGGTCGACACGACGCCGGGCACGTTCACGCTCGCCGACGGCCGCGTGATCCGCGACGTGCACAACAAGGGCCTTCTCGATGTCACCGGGGTCATCACGCATTCCTCGAATGTCGGCGCGGCGAAAATCGGCCTCACGCTGCCGCGCGATCATCTCTACGACGTCGACCATCGCTTCGGCTTCGGCGAAGTGACGGGCTCGGGATTTCCCGGCGAATCACCGGGACTCCTGCCGATCGCGAAGGCCTGGGGACCGGTCGAGCAGGCCACGATCTCGTACGGCTACGGCCTCAACGTGACGCCGCTGCAGCTCGCGAACGCGTACACGGCGATCGCGAACGACGGACGCCTGCGCGCGCCGACGTTCGTCAAGGGCGCGCAGAATCCCGATACGGCGGTCATCGATCCCGAGATCGCGGCGAGCATCCGCAAGATGCTGGAGACCGTCGTCTCGCCGGAAGGCTCCGGCCTCAAGGCCGCAATCACGAATTACCGCGTCGCCGGCAAGACCGGCACCTCGCGTGCGGCTTCGGGCGGCGGCTACGACAACCGCCACATTTCGCTCTTCGTCGGCATGGTGCCGGCGTCGAATCCTCGCCTCGTCGGCGTCGTCGTGATCCACGATCCCGAAGGCGTGTACTACGGCGGCCTCGTCTCGGCGCCGGTGTTCTCGAAGGTCATGGACGGCGCGCTGCGCCTTCTCGATGTGCCGCCCGACAACGTCAAGAATTGGTACACCGCATCGCCTCAGGGCGGGCCCACTCTGGACGCGAAGGTTCCGGCGGCGGACGACGCCTCGGACCTCTCGAACTACGCCGAGGGTGCGCCATGAAAAACCGTTCTATGACGCTCGACGAGCTGCTCGCCGGCCACGCCGATCTCGATCGCGGTGGCGCGGGCTCGATCGTCGTCAGCGGCCTTGCGATCGATTCGCGCGAAGTGCGCGAAGGCGATGCGTTCGTCGCGCTGAAAGGCACGCGCGAGCACGGCATCACGTTTGCCCCGATGGCGTTGGCGCGCGGCGCCGTGGCGGTCCTGGTCGAGAGGCCCGACGAAGCCACGGCGCTCGCGCCCGCCTCTTTGGACAAAGTGGCCGAAGGCCACGCCGTATTTCCTTCGCCCGCGCAGCGGGAGAGGTCGAAGCCGCTTCGGGCGGAGGAGGCAGGAAGCCGACTGGGGGGCGCTCCAAGGATGGATGCTCGAGTCGCCGCACCTACGATCTGGATCGACGGCCTGCGCGAAAAACTCGGCCCGATCGCCGCGCGTTTCTTCGGCGATCCATCGCGGTCGATGACCGTCATCGGCGTCACCGGCACGAACGGCAAGACCTCGACCGTGCATCTGCTTGCGCAGGCGCTGCATCACGCGGGTCATACGGTCGCGACGATCGGCACGCTTGGCGCGGGGCTCGTCGGCGCGGTCGCCGAAGGCGCGCGCACGACACCCGACGCGATCGCGGTGCAGGGGCTTCTCGCGACGTTTCGCGACGAAGGCGCGACGCACGTAGCGATGGAAGTCTCCTCGCACGCGCTCGACCAGGATCGCGTCAACGCGGTCGCTTTCGATCTCGCCGTGTTCACGAACCTGACGCGCGATCATCTCGACTACCACGGCACGATGCAGGCGTACGGCGCGGCGAAGGAGCGCCTCTTCGCGTGGCCGGGACTCGATGCCGCGATCATCAACGTCGATGATCCTTTCGGCCGTGCGCTTGCTTCGAGAGCGAACGCGCCGACGCTCATCCGCTACGGCATCGGACGCGAAAACGCCGACGTCGTCGCGAGCGCGATCGAAACGACAACCAGCGGCCTGCGCTTCCACCTGAAAACGCCGTGGGGCGAAGGCGACATCGCGACGCGCCTGCTCGGTCGCTTCAACGTGTCGAACCTGCTCGCGGTCGCGGCGTGTCTCGGCCGCCTCGGCTTTTCGTTCGACGCGATCCGGAGCGCGCTCGCGAACCTCGATCCCGTCGCGGGGCGCATGAACCGCATCGGCGGCGAAGCGCTGCCGCTCGTCGTCGTCGATTACGCGCATACGCCCGACGCGCTCGAGCAGGCGCTGACGAGCCTGCGCGCGCACGTGCACGGAAAACTGATCTGCGTGTTCGGCTG
>DASZWL010000385.1:0-2197 GCA_035546695.1 Rhodanobacteraceae bacterium
GCGAGCAGCGGATCGGCCGCGATCGTGTCGGGCGGAAGCGGCTCCTCGGAAACCATGACGAGATCGTTCGAGCCGGCGATCGCGATTGGTACGTCGCCGCCGATGTCGACGATCTCCTCGCTGCCGTCCTCGTGACGGATCACGTTTTGCGCGAGGATCGAGCTCGAGATCGTGATGCCGCCCGAGCGCACGCCGAGTCCGCTGCCGAACGCGTAGCCGATCGGAATCGAGTTGCCGACGGACGTCGTGTTGAACGCGACCGTGCTGCCGTACAGCGCGAGCGGCACGCTGGTACGGATGCCGCCGGCCGCGTGCGCGGCGTTGCCCGAGACCGTGCTCTGCTCGATACGCGCGGACGCGCCGTAGCCGTCGTCCGCGAAGTCGATGCCGCCGCCGACGCTCGCGCGGTTGCCCGAGATCGTCGACATCAGCACGTTCGCATCGGCGCGCACGTAGACGCCGCCGCCGAAGCCGGTCTCGGCGGCCCCGTTGTCGTTGTCGCGGATCGTGCTGTACTTGATTTCGAGGGAACCGCCCGAGAACACGCCGCCGCCGAAACCCTGAAACGTCGTCGAGTTCGTGCACTCGCTGACGCGGCTGTACGCGAGCGTGACGCCGCCGTGCGCGGCGATGCAGCCGCCGCGTGCGATGCCGGACGTCGTGTTGCTGCCGAGGTAGATGTCGCTGTTCGTGATCGTTGCGGTGCCGTACGCGTAGATCGCGCCGCCGGACGCGGTGTACGACGCCGCGTGCACACTGCAGAACGAGACGCGCGAGTCGTCGAGCACGAGATCGCCGTTGGTGTAGATGCAGCCGCCGTGCGCGTCGCCGTCCGCGCGGTATTTCGCGCCGAGCGTGAAGTCGATGCCGTCGATGTGCAGCGTGCCGCCGCCGAGGTCGTAGACGATCGACGCATTCCCGTCGCCCGCGCCGGAGAGCGTGAGTCCGTGGTTGCCGGGTCCGTGCAGCGTGATGTCGGCGTCGCCGATCAGGAGCGCGCCGGTCGAGAGCGTGATCGTGCTGCACTGGAGCTGCGATGCGTCGATCGTGTCGCCGTCGACCGCATCGTCGATCGCCTGGCGCAAGCTGCCGGGACCGCTGTCGTCGCAGTTCTGGACGACGATCGCCTGCGGGCTCCGCGTCTTCGCGGCCGCGACCGGAGCCTCTCCGGCGTCGAGCGCGAGTGCGAGCACGAGCGCAGCCGCGAGCGGCGAAAGGGAAGGGCGGACAGCGGGGACGCGCATCGAATCGGCTCCTGAGCGGCGCCATCGGAGACGCCGCTCAGGAAAAACGCCGCGACGCCCGCGTTTCGGACATCGTTCGCGGCGGCTCGCGTCAGCCGGTCGTCTCGATGCGTTCGACGCGCTGAAGTCCGCGCGGGAGCAGGCTTCCTCGTGCGGCGCGACTGCCGCCGTATTCGACGAGATCGGACCACTTGAGCGTGAGCTTGCGCTGGCCGGCGTAGAGCGTGACTTCGCCCTTCGCTTCGGCAACGATCGCGATGCCGGCAACGCGCTCGCCAGCGGCGAGCTTCGCCTTCGGGATCTCGATCATCTTGTTGCCCTTGCCCTTGTCGAGCTCGGGAAGATCGGCGACCGAGAACATTAGGAGATGTCCCGCGGTCGTCGCGACGACGATGCGATCGCGCGCCGAATCGGCGACGAGCGCGGGTTGCAGGATGCGCGCGTCCTTGTCGACCGACATCAGCTGCTTGCCGGCCTTCTTGTTCGCGAGGAGTGCCTCGAAGCGCGTGACGAATCCGTAGCCTCTGTCCGACGCGATCACGAGCTTCGTCGAAGGATCGGCGATCGCGACCGCGTCGAAGCGCGCGCCGGCCGGCGGCGTGAAGCGGCCGGTCAAAGGCTCGCCGTTGCCGCGCGCCGACGGCAGCGTGTGTGCGGGCGTCGAATAGCTGCGCCCGGTCGAATCGATGAACGCGACCTGCTGCGTCGTGCGTCCCGGCGCCGATTGCAGGAACTTGTCGCCTTCGCGATAGCCGAGCTCGCTCGCGTCGATATCGTGACCTTTCGCGGCTCGTACCCAGCCTTTCGCCGACAGCACGACCGTGATCGGCTCGCTCGCGACGAGCTGCGTCTCGTCGAGCGCCTGCGCGGCCTCGCGCTCGACGAGCGGCGAGCGGCGCGCATCGCCGTATTTCTTCGCATCTTCGCGCAGCTCGTCCTTGATCAGCGTCTTG
>DASZWL010000386.1:0-4980 GCA_035546695.1 Rhodanobacteraceae bacterium
GCCGGTCCTTGGCTCGATCCGTCCAGACGACCTTCATGGAGCCAGATCGAACTCGCGCAGCACTTCGTCGACCGGCGTCACGCGACCTGCGGCGCTGTCCTTGAGTCCTGCCTCGATCTCCTTGCATACCACAGCGCGATAAATCAAATCGTCCCAGGTCGCCGTTTCTGGCAACTGATCGATGAGTTGATGTGCTTCCTGCTTGAACACGGCGGCCATGGTTCGTATCTCGCTGGAGTGATCGCCTGAGACAAGCGGTCGTGACCGCTACGCACAGTGTAGCGCGGCGCCCGTTCCGAGGTCAGACCCGCCGGGTATCGTTAACGATTTCCGGCAGCGATAATCCCCGCATGAATCCAGCGCCGAACCTCTTCTTCATCGGCCCGATGGGCGCCGGCAAGACGACCGTCGGGCGGCATGTCGCGGAGCTGCTCGCGATGCCGTTCCACGATCTCGACCACGAGATCGAGCGCCATACCGGCGCCGCGGTCGGGCTCGTGTTCGATCTCGAAGGCGAAGCGGGATTCCGCAAGCGCGAGAGCGCCGCGCTCGCCGAGCTCGCGGCCGGCGAAGGCCTCGTGCTCTCGACCGGCGGCGGCGCCGTGCTCTCCGAGGCGAACCGAAGCGTGCTGCGCGAGCGCGGCTTCGTGATCTGGCTCGACGCGACGATCGACGCACAGCTCGCGCGGCTCGAGCGCGATCGTCAGCGGCCGCTGCTGAAAGCGCCGGACCGGCGCGCGCGGCTCGAGCATCTCGCAACCGAACGGAATCCGCTGTACGAGGAGATCGCGGATCTTCGCATCGCGTCGAGCGGAACCGGCAACAGCGCGCATACGGCGCGTCACATCGTCGCGCTCTTGCAGACGCGCTGGCAGCGCGGGCTCGCGGATACGCCGGCATGATCGAGATCGACGTCGCGCTCGGCGAAAAGGCTTATCCGATCCGCATCGGCGCGGGACTGCTCGCCGAACCGTCGGCGTGGCGATCCGCCGTGCGCGGAAGGCACGTGCTCGTCGTCACCGACGCGCATGTCGCGGCGCTCCATCTCGCGCCGGTCCTCGCCGCGCTCGACGGATGCGTGCACGATGTACTCGTACTCGATCCCGGCGAGAGCGCGAAGACGATCATCAACACCGAGCGCATCTTCGATCGGCTCGCCGCGCTCGGCGCGAGCCGCGACGGCGCCGTGATCGCGCTCGGCGGCGGCGTCGTCGGCGATCTCGCCGGCTTCGCGGCCGCGTGCTGGATGCGCGGCATCGATTTCATCCAGATGCCGACGACACTGCTCGCGATGGTCGATTCGTCGGTCGGCGGCAAGACCGGCGTCAATCTCGCGGCCGGAAAGAATCTCGTCGGCGCGTTCCATCAGCCGCGCATTGTCGTCGCCGACACGTCGACGCTGGCGACGCTGCCCGCGCGCGAATATGCGGCGGGTCTCGCCGAAGTCGTCAAGTACGGCGCGATCGGCGACGCGGCGTTCTTCGCATGGCTCGAAGCGAACGCGAGCGCGCTCGCCGCGCGCGACGGCGACGCGCTCGTCGAGGCGATTGCGGTCAGTTGCCGCTCCAAGGCCGGCATCGTCGCGCGCGACGAGCGCGAGACCGGCGAGCGCGCGCTGCTCAATTTCGGCCACACGTTCGGCCATGCGATCGAATCGGCTTCGGGCTACGGCTCACTGCTGCACGGCGAAGCAGTCGCGATCGGCATGGTGCTCGCGACGGCGCTGTCGGCGCGACTCGGCCTCGCGTCATCCGACGACGGCGAGCGGCTTGCGCGGCTGCTCTCGCGCTTCGCGCTGCCGACGACGCTGCCGTCCGGCCTCGACACCGACTCGCTGATCGGGCGCATGCGGCTCGACAAGAAGAACGTCAGCGGACGGCTGCGCCTCGTGCTCTGGCGCGGCATCGGCAAGGCCGAGATCGTACCGGACGTCGACGAGGCGACGATCCGCGATGTGCTCGCATGGGCGCCGGAGCAGTCATAGCAGAAGCTTCCATCGCGATCGCGAATGAAAAAGATCGCGGCTGGCGCCGCTCCTACGTAAAATCGGCGGTCTATGCGCCTCTTCATGCAGTCGCGCGCCGAGGGATCGGAAGCGCCCCGCTACTACCAGATCGTGCTGCAGCAGGACTTGCTCGGCGGCTGGACGTTGTTCCGCGAATGGGGACAGCAAGGCGGGCGCGCGAGCAGCCGGCGTGAAGTGTTCCTCGAGCGCGACGCCGCGATTGGCGCGTTCGAGCACGCGCGCGACGCGCAGATCAGGCGCGGCTTTCGCGTGATGTTCAGCCAGGGCCTCGATGGGCCTAGGTCGGCGTGAAGCTTTCCCGTCTCCCGCTTGCGGGAGAGGGCAGGGTGAGGGCAAGCCGGTTCGACGTTGCAAAAGGCACAAGTCAAAGCTTCCGCGCGCTTCACTCCGAGCGTCCCCCACCCCAACCCTCTCCCGCAAGCGGGAGAGGGGGAACGGCATCAAGCGCGAGACGCGAACCAGCATCTAAGGATTTCGAATGACGACGAGTTCCGCGACTGACCACCGCTTCCTCCGCGCGCTGCGCCGCGAGCCGGTCGACATGACGCCGATCTGGATCATGCGCCAGGCCGGACGCTATCTGCCCGAATACCGCGCGACGCGCGAGCGCGCCGGCAGCTTTCTCGCGCTCGCGAAGACGCCCGAGCTCGCCTGTGAAGTCACGTTGCAGCCGCTCGCGCGGTTCGCACTCGACGCGGCGATCCTGTTCTCGGATATCCTGACGATTCCCGACGCGATGGGTCTCGGCCTCCACTTCGTCGAAGGCGAGGGTCCGAAGCTCGCGCATCCGTTGCGAAGCGCGGCCGATATCGAAAGGCTCGGCGTGCCCGATGCCGAGCACGATCTCGGCTACGTCATGAATGCCGTTCGCCTGATCCGTCACGAGCTCGGCGATCGCGCGCCACTGATCGGATTCGCCGGAAGCCCGTGGACGCTCGCGTGCTACATGATCGAAGGCCAAGGCTCGGCAACGTTCGCGCGCGCGAAGGCGCTCGCGTGGAACGACGCGGCGCTGATGCATCGCCTGCTCGATACACTCGCACGAGCGGTCGCGACATATCTCGCGGGACAGGCCGCGGCCGGCGCGCAGGCGCTGATGGTCTTCGATACCTGGGGCGGCCTGCTCGGGCCCTCGGCGTTCCGCGAGTTCTCGCTGCGCTGGCTCGGCGACATCGTCGCGCGGCTGAAGGCGGACGCCGTCGCGCGCGACGTGCCGATCATTCTTTTCTCGAAAGGCGCGAACGGACATCTCGAAGCGCTCGCGGACACCGGCTGCGCCGCGATCGGCGTCGACTGGACGATCTCGATCGGCGAAGCGCGCAAGCGTGTCGGCGATCGCGTCGCGCTACAGGGCAATCTCGATCCGGTCGTGCTGGCCGCGGGTCCGGAAGCGATTCGCCGCGAAGCCGAAGCCGTGCTCGCCGATTTCGGCCCGCATCCGGGACACGTCTTCAATCTCGGACACGGCATCACGCCGGACATCGATCCCGGGCACGTGGCGCTGCTCGTGGAGACGGTGCATGGGCATGGTGGAAATCTGTAGGTCGTAAATCGCGAATCGCGATTCCCGACCCCTACTTCATCCGCTCTCGACCAGCCATCGCGCTACCGATCGAAACTTCGAGCAGCGCAGCCGTCACGGGCTTTCGCAACAAGCCATCCATGCCTGCCGCGCGGATCTGCGACTCCTCGTCGCCGATCGAGCGCGCGGTCACCGCGACGAGCGGAAGATCCGCATGCGACGATCCCGTGCGGATCATGCGCGCGAGCTGCAGGCCGTCCATGCCCGGAAGATCGAGGTCGAGCAGCGCGACATCGAAACGCCGGCGCTTCAGCTCGACCAGCGCGGCGAGGCCGTTCGCGGCATGCGCCGCGCGATGGCCCATGCCTTCGAGAAGTCCCATCAGCACCTTCGCGACGGTCGGATCGTCCTCGACGAGCAGGATGTCGAGCGGACGGCTGTCCGTTTGCGCTCGCGGCGGAGCCGGTGCGGCGCCGGGCGGCGGTGCTTCGTAAATCGGCAGATCGACATCGAACGCGCTGCCTTCGCCGATCGCGCTCGCGACCGAGATGCGTCCGCCCATCAGCACGGCGAGCTCGCGGCTGATCGAGAGGCCGAGGCCGCTGCCACCGTGCTGGCGCGTCACGCCTTCGGCCTGCTCGAAGCGGTTGAACAGCCGCGTGCGCACTTCCTCGCTCATGCCGGGCCCGGTATCGGCGACGCGAAAACGCAGCTGATCGCCGCCGATGCGCGAGAGCGACAGCGTGATGCCGCCGATTTCGGTGAACTTGATCGCATTGCTGACGAGGTTCAGCAAAATCTGCTTGATGCGCAGCGCGTCGCCCCAGATCGCCGGCGGCACGCCCTGTGCGATTTCGACGGCGATTGCGAGGCCCTTGCGCGCGGCGAGCGGCTGTTCGAGCGCGGCGACTTCGCGCACGAGCGCGGCGGGATCGAGCTCGCGATCGTCGAGCGCGAGCTTGCCGGCTTCGATGCGCGCGATGTCGAGGCTGTCGTTGACGAGCCGCAGCAAGAGCTCGCCCGATTGATGGATCGCCTTCGCGTAACCTTGCTGGCGGTCGTCGAGCGGTGTCGCCAGCAGAAGCTCGCTCATGCCGAGCACGCCGGTCATCGGCGTGCGGATCTCGTGTCCCATCGTCGCGAGGAACTTCGACTTCGCCTCGGCGAGCTGCTCGGCGCTGCGCTGGCGCGTCTCGGCGAGCGCGAGCGCGTGCCGGCGTTTGATGCGCAAACGGTAGGCGAAGAGCGCGCCGAAACCGATCGCGAGCAGCGCGAGCGCATAGGCGAAGAACGCGCCGGTGCGCGCCCAGACGGGCGGCGCGACCCGGATCGCGATCGGCGCGAGCGTGCTCCACGCGCCGTCGGCGTTCGCCGCGCGTACTTCGAGCGTGTACGAGCCCGGCGGAAGCTGCGAATACGAGCGCTCGCCGCG
>DASZWL010000387.1:0-6221 GCA_035546695.1 Rhodanobacteraceae bacterium
AGGCCTCCGCCCGCTCAATCGCCGACGGCGAGTCTGCTGTGGCGAATCCCGTATCCGAAGTAGATCACGAGCCCGACGGCAAGCCAGATCAGGAACACCGTCCACGTCACCCACGCGAGCTCGGAGAGGAGCCAGATCGAGAACGCGATGCCGACGAGCGGCACCAGCGGCACCCACGGCGTCTTGAACGCGCGCGGCAGATCGGGCTTGCGCACGCGCAGCAGGATCACCGAGCTGCAGATCACGATGAACGCCGACAGCACGCCGATGTTGACGAGCTTGGCGACTTCGCCGAGCGGGAAGAATCCCGCGACCAGCGCCGTGAACACGCCGAGCGCGATCGTCGGCCGATGCGGCGTGCCGTAGGTCGGATGCACCTTGGCGAACCAGCCCGGCAATAGGCGGTCGCGCGACAGCGCGAACCAGATCCGCGCCGCGCCGAGCATGAAAGCGAACAGCACGCTCGCGATGCCGACGACGGCCGACGCCGAGATCACGGCCGCGATCCAGTTAAGCCCGCGCGCCTTGAACGCATCGGAGACCGGCGCGTCGGTGTTGAGGCTCTCGTAATGCACCATGCCGGTCAGGATCAGCGAGACGGCCAGGTAGAACGCCATCGAGATGCCGAGCGAGAGCAGAACCGCGCGCGGCAGATCGTGTTGCGGATTCTTCGATTCCTCGGCCGCCGTCGTCAGCGTGTCGTAGCCGAACACCGCGAAGAACACGACCGCTGCCGCGGTCGCGACGCCCTTGAAACCGTAGTGGCCTACGCCGTCGGGACCGACGACGCGCTCGGGAATGAACGGATGCCAGTTGGCGGGATCGACGAAGAAAATGCCGACGCCGATCACGAGCACGATCGCGAGCACCTTGATCGCGACGATCACCGTGTTGAAGCGCGCGCCCCATTCGGTGCGCATGACGAGCAGCGCCGCGACCGCGAGCGTGACGCCGGCCGCGATCACGTTGAAGACGCGTCCCTCGCCGGTGCCGATCGCGCCGCGCGCCCAGTCCGGCAGATGGACGCCGACCGCGTCGAGCAGCGATTGCACGTAGCCGGCCCAGCCGATCGCGACGACCGCGACGATCAGCGCGTATTCGAGCAGGAGATCCCAGCCGATCAGCCAGGCGATGAACTCGCCGAGCACCGCGTAGCCGTACGTGTACGCGCTGCCGGTGACCGGAATGAGGCCGGCGAACTCGGCGTAGCAAAGCGCGGCCGCCGCGCTCGCGATGCCGGCGATGAGGAACGAAATCGTCACGGCCGGACCCGCGTTGACCGCGGCCTGCTGCCCCGCGAGCACGAACACGCCGACGCCGATGATGCCGCCGATGCCGATCGCCGTGAGCTGCCAGACGCCGAGCACGCGGCGGAAATCGCGGCGCGTCGCGAGCTCGCTCTGCAGTTGTTCGATCGGCTTGTGGCGCGTCAGCTTGGCGACGAGGCTCATGCGGTTCCCCCTTCGAGCGAGCCGCGATCATAGCGGTTCGCGGCGCGATCACGAGCGGCGGTGCAGCACGGCGCTGCTCAACGCATTTTCGATGCGCGCGCCGCGAGCATTTCGGGTGACGGCGCGAACGTATCCGGCCGCGCGTCCTTCCAGAACCGCTGGAAGACCGCGTGCTCCGACACGCCGTCGATCAGCTCGCCGGGCTTGACGAATTTGTAGAGCGTCGCGAGCGAGCGCACTTCGATCGACGAGACGCGGCGGATCAGATGCTCGGGGCCGAGCTCGGCCGGATGAGAGAGCCCTGCCGCCTGCAGAAGATCGCGGAGCGCAAGCAGTGTGTTCTGATGGAAGCTCGCGACGCGCGCGGCCTTGTCCTGCACGTCGAGATGCTTCCAGCGCTTTGGGTCCTGCGTCGCGACACCGGTCGGGCAGAGATCGGTATGGCAGGTCTGCGACTGGATGCAGCCGAGCGCGAACATGAAGCCGCGCGCGGCGTTGCACCAGTCCGCGCCGAGCGCGAGCGTGCGCGCAACGTCGATGGCCGTGATGACCTTGCCGGCCGCGCCGATGCGGATCCGGTCGCGAAGATTCAAGCCGACCAGCGTGTTGTGCACGATCATCAAGGCCTCGCGGAGCGGCACGCCGACGTGATCGGAGAACTCGAGCGGCGCCGCGCCGGTGCCGCCTTCGCCGCCGTCGACGACGATGAAGTCCGGCAGGATGCCGGTCGTGCGCATCGCCTTCGCGACGCCGAACCATTCCCACGGATGGCCGAGCGCCATCTTGAAGCCGGTCGGCTTTCCGCCCGAGAGCTCGCGAAGGCGCGCGATGAAATGCAGCAGACCTTCGGGCGTGTCGAAGGTCGAGTGGCGTGCCGGCGAAATGCAATCCTCGCCGATCGCGACGCCACGCGTCGCCGCGATCTCGGCCGTCACCTTCGGCGCCGGCAGCACGCCGCCGTGGCCCGGCTTCGCGCCCTGCGAGAGCTTGAGCTCGATCATCTTCACCTGCGCGAGATGCGCCTTCTCCGCGAAGCGCGCTTCGCTGAAGACGCCGGCACGCTCGCACGCGCCGAAGTAACCTGATCCGAGCTCCCAGACGATGTCGCCGCCGTTCTCGCGGTGATAGGGCGAGAGCGAGCCTTCGCCGGTGTCGTGATAGAAGTCGCCGCGCCGCGCGCCTTCGTTCAACGCGCGGATCGCGTTCGGTGAAATCGCGCCGAAGCTCATCGCCGAGATGTTGAATACGCTCGCCGAATACGGATGCACGCATTCAGGCCCGCCGACCGTGACGCGGAAATCGTGGTTTTCGATGCGCGTGGGCACGATCGAATGGTTGATCCATTCGTAGCGCTCGGCGTAGACGTCGAGCTCGGTGCCGAACGGCCGCACGTCGAGCGCGTTCTTCGCGCGCTGCTTGACGATCGCGCGCTGCACGGCCGAGAACGGCACTTCCTCGTTGTCGGATTCGACGATGTACTGGCGCAACATCGGCCGCACGAACTCGAAGAAGAAGCGGATGTGCGCGAGCAGCGGATAGTTGCGGCGCAGCGTCGAGCGCTTCTGCGCGAGATCGAGAATGCCGAACGCAACGAGCGCGCCGGCGATCACGGCCAAGACGCGCCAGCCGGTGCCCTCCCGCCATTCGGCGATTCCGAGCACCAGCGCGACGAGCGCGGCGACGAGCCCGAGATAGCGCGACGGCAACAGCTTTTGCATGATCGATCTCCGGATCGGCGCGAGCGCATGCGACGTGCCGCCCGCGCGCGGTTTCGTCCCAGCATAACGGACACGCCGCCGCGGAACGTTCGCCAGCCGCTAAACTCGATACATGGACGAACCCGAGCGACCGAAGCCGACGCGCCGGCGCAAGCCTGTCGCGGAAGCGCCCGCGGATGCTGCGGCGGCGACGCCGGCGAAACCCGTTCGTCGTCGCGCGCCCGCGACTCCACGAAGTGCCTCGTCGCCTGAAGACGCCGCTGACGCCGCGCCGTCGCGAGCGAAAACCGTAGCACCGCGACGCTCTCGCGCGAGCACAACGCCGGTTGCGGGTGCCGGCGCGACACCGGCAAGTCAAGCGACTTCTGTGCGGCGCACGACGACGACGCAAGCGGCGCAAGCGGCGACGACGGCATCGGTAGCAAAAACCTCGACTCCTCCGCCGTCGGTGCGGGCGAGCGCTCCCGCCGAACCGATGCGCGAGCCCGAAGCGGGCGCGACTCGCGACGTTTCGCATCCGACATCACCGGGCGTGGACCCGCGACCAGCACTTACGCCGCGAACGGTTCCGTCGCCGCTGTCGTCGCGCACATCGCGAACGGTCGCGTCGCCATCGTCGTCGCATGCACCGCCATCCGATGCATCGTCAACGATGCCGCATGCGCCGCCGGCGGCGAAGACGGCCGCATCGTCCGCCGAACCGCTGCCTTCGTTCCTGCGCGACAAGACGCCCCCGCGGACTGTCGCATCGCGGACCGAGCCGCGTCCAGCCGACAGTTCCGCGCGCTCGCAGCGCCTGATCGGCTGGCTCGTCGGCCATCTGCCTCCCGAACATCGAGCGCGAGCGCTGAACTATCTCGTGCTGATGCGCATGGACCGGCCGATCGGCGCATTGCTCCTGCTCTGGCCGACGTGGTGGGCGCTCTGGTTTTCGGCGAACGATTTCCCGCCGCTCGGCCTGCTCGTGATCTTCACGCTCGGCGTCTTCGTCATGCGCAGCGCAGGTTGCGTCATCAACGACTACGCCGATCACGAATGGCTCGATGCGCACGTCGAGCGCACGCGCGGCCGCCCGATGGCGGCGGGACGCGTCACGCGACGCGAGGCGTTGACGCTGTTCGCAAGCCTGCTCGCGCTAGCGTTCGTGCTCGTGCTGTTCACGAACCGGCTTACGATCGAGCTTTCGTTCGTCGGCGCGGCGCTCGCCGCGATCTATCCGTTCACGAAGCGTGTGACGCATCTCGCGCAGGTCGTGCTAGGTGCCGCGTTCGGCTGGTCGATCCCCATGGCGTTCGCGGCCGTGACGAACTCGCTGCCGCCGCTCTGCTGGCTGCTGTTCCTCGCGAACGTCCTGTTCTCGACGATCTACGATACCGAATACGCGATGGTCGATCGCGAAGACGATCTTCGCGTCGGTGCGAAATCGACCGCGATCCTGTTCGGCGACGCTGACCGCGCGATCGTCGGCGTCTTGATGGCGACGTTCCTTTTCGCGATGCTGCTCGCGGGCACGCGCGCCGAGCTCCGCTGGCCCTATTTCGTCGGCGTCGCGTTCGCGGCCGGACTTCTCGCCTGGCAGCAATGGCAGATCCGCGATCGCTCGCGCGCGCACTGCTTCGCGGCGTTCCGCAACAACAACTGGGTCGGCTTCGCGCTCTGGATCGGCCTGCTGCTGGCTCTGGCCATCCGCTGAAGACCCGGAATGTCCGACCCAAAGTATTATGGTATGCTACATGGTATGGCAACCATGCACATCCGCAGCACCTTCGCGCTCGACGACACGACGGCGCGCGGCCTCGAGCTGCTCGCGCGCAAATGGCGCGTCAGCAAGTCCGAAGCGCTGCGCCGCGCGGTGGCGCGCGCGCAGGAACAGCCGGGTCCGGGCGGCGAGATGTCGCCGCGGGATGCGCTGAACGCCCTGAAGCAGAGACCGCCGCTTTCGCGTTCGGCAGCCCGCAGCTGGCGAGCCGCGAATGCCGAAGCGCGGCGCGACAGCGAAGAAGCCGCGGACCGCAGGTCCGCACGTCGCATCCAGCGTTCCGCGCGGTGATCCATCTCGACACGAACGTTCTGATCGGTCTCGCCGACGCCGAGACGCCCGTCGTCCGCGCGGTCGGCCGATGGCTCGACGCGGGCGAGCAGCTCGCCGTCTCCGCGATTGCGTGGTTCGAGTTCAGTTGCGGTCCGCTCGACGACGATGCGATCAGGCTGATCGAGCACGTGATCTCCGGCCGCATCGTCGCGTTCAACCCGGCGCAGGCCGAGCGCGCAGCGGATCTCTTCAACGGCGCCGGCCGCAAGCGCGCGAGTCGCTGGGATTGCATGATCGCAGCGGCAGCGATCGAAGGCAGTGCGCGCCTCGCGACGTTGAACACCGCCGATTTCTCGCGCTTCAAGTCCGCAGGACTCGATCTCGCCGCTGTCTGATCGTCACCCGCGCCAGTGCGGCGCTCGCGCGAGCGCCCACACGTCGACGCGCGCGACGCCCGCGCGGCGCAGTACGCCCGCGCATTCGCGCAATGTCGCACCGGTCGTCATGACGTCGTCGAGCAGCGCGACATGCGCCGGCAACGTTGCATCGGCCGCGACGCGAAACGCGCCGCGCAGATTGCGGCGGCGGCGGATAGCGTCGAGCCCGGTCTGCGCCGCCGTCGCGCGGCTGCGTTGCAGTATCTTGCCTCCGAGTCGCAGATCGAATGCACGTGCCAGCGGCCTCGCAAGCTCCAGCGCCTGGTTGTAGCCGCGCTGGCGCAATCTCGTCGCATGCAAGGGCACGACGACGAGACAGTCCGGTTGCGACGGATCGTCGATGCGAGCGCGCTCGATCATGAGCTCGGCCAGCACGCGTCCCGCGGCGAGATCGCCGCGAAACTTGAAGCGCGCTTCGAGCAGATCGAGCGGATGCTCGTAACGGAACGGAACCCATGCCGCGGCGAACGGCGGCTCGCGCTGAAGGCACTCGCCGCAGATCGGCGCCGGCGCCGCGAGCGGCAGCGCGCAACGCGGACAGCACGGCCGGTTGATCGCAATGTCCTGCTCGCAACCGGCACAA
>DASZWL010000388.1:0-2924 GCA_035546695.1 Rhodanobacteraceae bacterium
CGCGCGTCGCACTCGACGCGGCGCGCGAGGAAGCGAAGCGATGCAACGCCGCAAGCCGCAGCTGGCTTGATGCGCCTGATCGCAACGTGCTCGCGGCCGATCTCGACTGGCTCGCCGCGGAAGGCCATCAGCTGCTGACCATCCTCGACGCCGACTTCCCGCCGCTGCTCCGCGATGCGCCGGGCGCTCCGGCCGCGTTGTTCGTTTCCGGCGACATCGGCGCGCTCTGGCAGCCGCAGATCGCGATCGTCGGCAGCCGCAACGCGAGCCACGGCGGGCTCGCCAACGCGCGAGCGTTCGCGCGCGCGTTGTGCGCGGCCGGATTCGCGATCACGAGCGGGCTCGCCGAAGGCATCGACGCCGCGGCGCACACGGCCGCTCTCGACGCCGGGGCGCCGACCGTCGCCGTGCTCGGCACCGGGCCGGATCTCGTCTATCCGTCGCGCCATCGCGAGCTTGCATCTCGCATCGCGGCGAACGGTGCGCTCGTCAGCGAATTCCCGCCCGGGACGCCCGGAAAGCCCGAGCACTTCCCGCGCCGCAACCGTATCATCGCCGGCCTCTCGCTCGGCACGCTGATCGTCGAGGCGGGCCTGCGCTCGGGCTCGCTGATCACGGCGCGCTGCGCGATCGAGCAAGGCCGCGATGTCTTCGCGATCCCGGGATCGATCCACAATCCGCTGGCGCGCGGCTGCCATTCGCTGATCCGGCAGGGCGCGCTGCTCGTCGAGACGGCCGAGGAGATCGTCGACGCGCTGCGGCCGCTGGCCACCGAGCTCGGCCTGCGCCTTTGCGAGCGTCTTGCGGGCGACGCGGCATCCGAAGCGTGCGGAACGGCCCCGATGCGCGATCCCGATTACGAGAAGCTCCTGAAAGCGCTCGGCGACGAGGCCGCCGCGGTCGATACGCTGGCCGAGCGGACCGGCCTCGGCGTCGCGGCGCTGTCTTCGATGCTGCTCGTGCTCGAGCTCGAAGGCGACGTCGTCGCCGAGCGCGGCGGCGTCTACGTTCGCCGGCCCGGATGACCGGATGAAATACTTTTGACATACAAACAGTTACGATCCGCGCCGACGAGGCTGCCGATGCCAAGGGCGACCCGGGATTTCGGCGCGTTCAGCTTGACAGCGATCCGGAGCGTGTGTTTCCACTGGAATAAGGGGCGCCCGGACTCGCGCACCCGAATCTCCCGCAACGAAGCTCGCGGCAGCCGGCCCGGCTGCCCTTCGATGCGGGTGCAGGACTGACTTCATGGCCAAGAACCTCCTCATCGTCGAGTCGCCGGCCAAGGCGAAGACGATCAACAAGTACCTCGGCAAGGACTTCCAGGTGCTGGCGTCCTACGGCCACGTGCGCGATCTCGTGCCGAAGGAAGGCGCGGTCGACATCGACCACGACTTCGCGATGAACTACGAAGTCATCGATCGCAACGAGAAGCACGTCGACGCGATCGCGAAAGCCGCAGCGAAGGCCGACGCGCTCTATCTCGCGACCGACCTCGATCGCGAAGGCGAGGCGATCTCGTGGCACATCGCCGAGATCCTGAAGCAGCGGGGCCTCCTCGACGGACGAGAAGTACATCGCGTCGTCTTCTCCGAGATCACGCCGCGCGCGATCAAGGAAGCCGTCGCGCATCCGCGCAAGGTATCGATGGATCTCGTCAACGCGCAGCAGGCGCGTCGCGCGCTCGACTATCTCGTCGGCTTCAATCTCTCGCCGGTGCTGTGGCGCAAGGTGCAGCGCGGGCTTTCGGCGGGACGCGTGCAATCGCCCGCGCTGCGCATGATCGTCGAGCGCGAGGAGGAGATCGAAGCGTTCAAGGCGCGCGAGTACTGGACGATCGAAGCCGACTGCGCGCATCCGGATCAGCCGTTCGCGGCGCGTCTCCTGAAGCTTCGCGGCAAGAAATTCGAGCAGTTCGATCTCACCAACGAAAGCGACGCGCACGCCGCGCGCGATGCGTTGAAGAAGGCCGCGCAGGGCCGGCTCGTCGTCAGCGACATCCAGTCGAAGGAAAGGAAGCGCCGCCCGGCGCCGCCGTTCACGACGTCGACGCTGCAGCAGGAAGCCGCGCGCAAGCTCGGCTTCGCGACGAGCCGCACGATGCGGCTCGCGCAGCAGCTTTATGAAGGCGTGCCGCTCGGCGACGAGGGCATCGTCGGCCTCATCACGTACATGCGTACCGATGCCGTGCATCTCTCGACCGAGGCGATCACGGAGTTGCGCGAAGTCATCGCTCGCGATTACGGTCCGCGCGCGCTGCCCGAGCATCCGAATCACTATCGCAACAAGTCGAAGAACGCTCAGGAAGCGCACGAGGCGATCCGGCCGACGTCCGCAGCGCACCGGCCGAAGGACGTCGCGGCGTATCTTTCCGACGAGCAGCGCAAATTGTACGAGCTGATCTGGAAGCGCGCGGTCGCATGCCAGATGCAGCACGCGACGCTGAACACGGTTTCGGTCGATCTTGCCTGTGGTCCCGATTCGGCGTTCCGCGCGAGCGGCACGACCGTCGTCGATCCCGGCTTCCTCGCGGTCTACGAAGAAGGACGCGACCAGAAGAACGCGGAAGAAGAAGACGAAGGCCGCAAACTGCCCGCGATGACGATCGGCGAAGCGGTGCCGCTCCGCGACATCGTCGCGGACCAGCATTTCACCGAGCCGCCGCCGCGCTATTCCGAAGCCTCGCTCGTCAAGACGCTCGAGGAATACGGCATCGGCCGGCCGTCGACGTACGCTAGCATCATCCAGGTGCTGCTGAATCGCGAATACGTGATCCTCGACAGCCGTCGCTTCAAGCCGACCGACGTCGGTCGCGCGGTCGCGAAATTCCTCTCGGGCCACTTCACGCGCTACGTCGATTACGACTTCACCGCGAAGCTCGAGGACGAGCTCGACGCGGTCAGCCGCGGCGAGGAAGACTGGGT
>DASZWL010000389.1:0-4922 GCA_035546695.1 Rhodanobacteraceae bacterium
AGCATCACGGCCTCTCGATCGCGCAGCTGCGCGAAGCGAACGACCTCGACGAGGATCGCGTGCGGCCGGGCGAAGTGCTGCAGATTCCGTCGGGATGAGATTTTCCCTTCTCCCTGCGGGAGAAGGTGCCGAAGGCGGATGAGGGCCACGCGCGAACGCCCTCACCCGCGCCTGCGGCGCGGCCTCTCACGCGAGCGGGAGAGGCGACAGCGCGCTTTCGCGGGGATGACGACGCGCTTTGCGCGCCGTCAGCTATCATGCGGCTCCGCACCACGCTCCGCCCATGCCGCGCATCCGTCCGCTGTCCGCCGAGCTCGTCAATCAGATCGCCGCCGGCGAGGTCATCGAGCGGCCGGCGTCGGTCGTCAAGGAGCTCGTCGAGAACAGCCTCGATGCCGGCGCGACGCGTGTCGAGATCGACATCGAGGCCGGCGGCGCGCGATTGATCCGCGTGCGCGATGATGGCTCGGGCATCGAGCCCGACGATCTGCCGCTCGCGGTCGCCGCGCACGCGACGAGCAAGATCGCCTCGTTCGAGGATCTCGAGCGCGTCGGCACGCTCGGCTTCCGCGGCGAGGCGCTGCCGTCGATCGCGTCGGTGTCGCGCCTCGCGCTGACGTCGCGGCGCTCCGACGGCGACAATGCGTGGCGCATCGAGGTCGACGGCGGCAAGCCGCGCGCGTTGGTTCCGGCGCAGCATTCGCGCGGAACGGAAGTCAGCGTGCGCGATCTCTTCTACAACGTGCCCGCGCGTCGCAAGTTTCTGCGCGCCGAGCGCACCGAGTACGGTCACATCGACGAGCTCGTCAGGACGCTCGCGCTCGCGCATCCTTCGATCGAGTTCCGTCTCGCGCACAACGGCAAGCCGACGCGCGCGATGAAGCCCGCACGCGACGACGATGCGCGCATGCGCCGCGTCGGCGACGTGCTCGGCGACGAGTTCGTCGCGCAGAGTCTCGCGATCGAACATGCGGCCGCCGGGCTTCGATTGTCCGGTTGGGTCGGTCTTCCGACCGCATCGCGCGCGCAGGCCGATCAGCAGTATTTCCACGTCAACGGCCGCGTCGTGCGCGACCGGCTCGTCGCGCACGCGGTGCGGCAGGCGTATGCCGACGTGCTGTTCCACGGCCGCCATCCGGCGTTCGTGCTGTTCCTCGAGATCGATCCCGCGCTCGTCGACGTCAACGTGCATCCGGCGAAAACCGAGGTGCGTTTCCGCGAAGGGCGGCTCGTGCACGATTTCATCTATCGCACGCTAGACGACGCGCTTGCAGAGACGCGCGCCGGCGGGCCGGCGCCTGCGACGCACGATGCGCCTGCGTACGAGCAGACGCACGCGCAGGGATACGCGTACGCGCACGCCGGCGCGTCCTCGCGCGCATATCCGCTGCATCGTCAGGATTCGCTCGGCTTCTCCGTCCGCGAGCCGCTCGCCGCGTACGAGTTGCTGCGCGGTCCGGCGGATGCCCATGCAGATACGGACACGGATGTGCTCGACCGCGTTCACGCGCACGTGCATGCGCATGTGCCGCTGCCGGAGACGCGCGACAGTCCGCCGCTCGGCTATGCGCTCGCGCAACTGCACGGAATCTTCGTGCTCGCCGAGAACGCGCAAGGCCTCGTGCTCGTCGACATGCACGCCGCACACGAGCGCATCACGTACGAAAAGCTCAAGGCCGCGCAGGAGGGCGAGGGCATCCGCTCGCAGCTCCTGCTCGTGCCGCTGACGCTCGCGGTCAGCGAGCGCGAGGCCGCCGCGATCGAGGAGCACGGCGAGCGTTTCGCCGATCTCGGCTTCGATATCGCGCGTTCGGGTCCGCAAAGCATTACCGTGCGGCGCATCCCGGTGCTGCTCGACGGTGCCGATGTCGCGGAGCTCGTG
Source organism: Rhodanobacteraceae bacterium (assembly GCA_035546695.1). GTDB lineage: Bacteria > Pseudomonadota > Gammaproteobacteria > Xanthomonadales > Rhodanobacteraceae > Dokdonella_A. The sequence continues at coordinate 1,883 of DASZWL010000389.1, forward strand.
CGCGACGTCGTCGCCGATCTCGCCGTACACGGCGATACGCGCCGCATCGAGGAAAGAGCGAACGAACTATTGGCCACGATGGCCTGTCATGGTTCGGTGCGTGCGCACCGTCGCCTCACGATTCCCGAAATGAATGCGCTGCTTCGCGAGATGGAAGCGACCGAGCGCTCCGGCCAGTGCAATCATGGCCGTCCGACCTGGGTGCAGCTCGGCATGACCGAGCTCGACCGCTTTTTCCTGCGCGGACGCTGAGCCCGCAACGAACACATGAAAACCACGAAGGAAACCCCATGCTGAAGCTCGGTTTGCTGCTGGTCGCGGGTGTTGCCGGAGTCCAGGTGATGTCCGCAAATGTCGAAACGTCGAAGCCGTCCGCCTCGTACGAGAGCGCAATCCAGACCTGGCGCGCCCAGCGCGTCGAGCGCCTGAAGGCGCCGAACGGCTGGCTCAGCCTGATCGGCCTCGAATGGCTGAAGGAAGGGAAGAATACGATCGGCAGCGACAAGAAGAACGACATCGTTCTCGTCGCCGGACCCGCGCATCTCGGCGTCGTCACTCTCGCCAAAGGCAAGGCGACGATCGCGCTCGATCCGAAGGCGAACGCGACGATCGACGGCAAACACGAGACGTCGGCCGAGCTGCTCGACGATTCGCACGAGAAGCCGACCACGGTCGCGTTCGGCACCGCGAGCTTCTATCTGATCGACCGCAACGGAAAGAAGGGCCTTCGCGTCAAGGACAGCGAAGCCGCGACACGCAAGCATTTCCTCGGCATCGACTACTACCCGATCGATCCGGGCTGGCAGGTCGAGGCGAAGTTCACGCCGTTCAATCCGCCGCACACGCTCGAGATCCCGAACGTGCTCGGGCAGATCGACAAGATGCCGGTGCCGGGCAAGGTCGAATTCCAGCGCGGCGGAAAGACGTACACGCTGCTGCCGGTGCTCGAAGAGCCCGATGCAAAAGAGCTCTGGTTCATCTTTGCCGACAAGACGAGCGCGAAGGAAACCTACGGAGGCGGGCGTTTTCTCTATTCCGACATGCCGAAGGACGGCAAGGTCGTCGTCGATTTCAACAAGGCTTACAACCCGCCGTGCGCGTTCACGCCGCACGCGACATGCCCGCTCGCGCCGCCGGAGAACCGGCTCGCGATTCCGGTGACGGCCGGCGAGAAGAAGTATCGCGGCGGGCACGAGTGATTTTCGACGGTTTTCCTTCTTGCAAAGGATTGGCTTTTCCCTCTCCCGCTTGCGGGAGAGGGCAGGGTGAGGGCATTCGGCATGAAGCACAGCGATTGCTCTCTTTTTAGATCCGCATGACGAGGCGGTGAACCAGCTTGCCCTCACCCCAACCCTCTCCCGCAAGCGGGAAAGGGGGACTGCATCAGGGGGAGAGAGAACTGCGCGACGAGCGCGGACGAGTGAGAGCGAGTGCGAGCGAGTACGATAGCGATGACGCGCATCCTGCTGCTCGCCGACACGCACGGTCATGTCGATTCGCGCGTCGAGGCGATCGCTCGCGAATACGACGTTGTAGTGCACGCGGGTGACGTCGGGAACGCCTCGGTGCTCGACGCGTTGCGGGCAAGCGGCGTCGAAGTCATCGCCGTGCGCGGCAACAATGACGTGCCGTCGAAATGGCCGCGCGCAGACCACGACGCGCTCGCAGCGCTCGAAGACGTCGCACGCGTCGAGTTGCCGGGTGGTGTGTTGATCGCAACGCACGGCGACCGCTATGCGCCGGCCGTACGTCATGCACGGCTTCGAGCTGCCTATCCGGACGCGCGTGCGGTCGTCTACGGCCACAGTCACCGGCTTCTCGTCGACGACGATGCGACGCCGTGGATCCTGAATCCCGGCGCGGCCGGACGCGCGCGGACTTACGGCGGAGCGAGCTGCCTCATTCTCGAAGCGCGATCACAGTCGTGGCGCATCGAGCCGTGCCGATTCGAGCGCTGATTGCCGTCAATGAGGGAGCCTTCAGCGCCCGCTGAAGCTCGCTTTGCGCTTTTCGAGAAACGCGCGCGTGCCTTCGCGCATGTCTTCGGTCGAGAAGCAGTTCGCGAACGCCTGTGCTTCGTAGTCGAGCCCCTGGTCGATCGCGCACTCCCCGCCTTCGAGAACGGTATCGAGGATGCCCGCGAGCGCGATCGGCGCCGACGCTGCGAGCTGGTCGGCCATTCCGGCGATCGCCGCGTCGAGCTGATCCGGCGCCACGACGCGGGTCAGCACGCCGAGCGCGAACGCGCGCGCGGCGTCGACCGGCTGTCCGAGGAGGCAGAGCTCGAGCGCGGCCGACCGGCCGGCAAGTCGCAGCAGGCGCTGCGTGCCGCCGAAACCCGGGATCAGTCCGAGGTTGATCTCGGGCTGTCCGATTTTCGCTTTCTCGCTCGCGATGCGAAGGTGACAGCTCATCGCGAGCTCGAGACCGCCGCCGAGCGCATAGCCCTGGATGCGCGCGATGACCGGCTTTCCGAGCGTCTCGACGCGCCGCATCATCGTCTGGCCGGCGCGAGAGCGTGCGCGCGCTTCGATCGGCGAGAGCGTCGCGAGCTCGGCGATGTCGGCGCCGGCGACGAACGCCTTCTCGCCGGCCCCCGAGAGCACGACGACGCGGACCGCATCATCGTGGCGCGCCTGATCGAACGCGATCGAAAGCTCGCCGATCGTTTCGCGGTTCAGCGCGTTGAGCTTGTCGGGGCGGTTGATCGTGATCGTGCGGATCGCGCCGCGATCCTCGGTCAGGAGGTTGCGAAAGGCCATGGGTTTCCCGGTTGCCGTCGTTCAGGCCGGGGATCATAACGTCTGCCGGCCGCTCGTCCCCGAGCGCCGTTACGGAGTCCGGCGCGTCATCGAACCTTTGGCTGCCGCCGCGTTCACAGACAGCCCGGCAAGGCGGGAAATCCGAGGGCGCCGGCCGGTGTGAAGAATCCGTTGCCGAATCGACCGTGAACCTTCGGCCATCGCGCGTTGGACCCCGCGTGGCGCTCGGGTAAACTACCGCGCCTTTTTTCCGGGCTCGCGACGCGAGTCCTCTTGAT
>DASZWL010000390.1:0-4390 GCA_035546695.1 Rhodanobacteraceae bacterium
CGGCCTTCGGGTGCAGGCCGTCGTCCTGCATGAGATCCGGATTCAAGGCGACGCCGTCGAGCAGGAACGGGACCAACGGCAGATTGAATTCGGCCGCGAGATCCCGATAGATGGCGCGAAGGCCGTCGCGGTATTGCGGTCCGTAGTTGATCGGAAGCTCGATGCCGATCAGCACGACCGCGGCGCCGGCGTCTCGGCTCGCGCGGATCATCGCGTCGAGGTTGTGCCTGATCTCGTCGAGCGGCAGGCCGCGCAAGCCGTCGTTCGCGCCGAGCTCGATGACGACGAGCGCGGGCTTGTCGTCGGCGAGCAGCTTCGGCAGGCGCGCGAGCCCGCCGGCGGTCGTCTCGCCGCTGATGCTCGCGTTCACGACGGGCCGAGGATGTTTCGATTGCTCGAGGCGCGTTTCGAGCAGATGCACCCAGCCCGATTCGATCGGGATGTTGTGCGCGGCGGACAGCGAATCGCCGAGCACGAGCAGCGGACGCGACGCAGCAGCGGCCGACATGGAACAGAGAAGCAGCAGAGCGAGGAGACGGCCGATCCTATGCATTCCGATTCCGATATCGTGTTGAGTGCGCGCGAGGTTAGCAAAACGGTCGACGGTCCCGACGGCCGGCTGACGATCCTCGACGGAGTCAGCCTCGACGTCGCGCGCGGCGCGAGCCTCGCGATCATCGGCGCCTCGGGCTCCGGCAAGACGACGCTGCTCGGACTTCTCGCCGGGCTCGATCGGCCGAGCGCCGGCGCCGTGACGCTCGCCGGCCAGCCGCTCGACGCGCTCGACGAGGAGGCGCGCGCGCGTCTGCGGCGCCGGCTCGTCGGCTTCGTATTCCAGAGCTTCCATCTTTTACCGGCGCTGACCGCCGAGGAAAACGTCATGCTGCCGCTCGAGCTCGAGGGCAGCGGCGACGCGGCCTCGCGGGCGCGCGATGCGCTCGCGCGCGTCGGCCTCGATGCGCGGCGACATCACTATCCGCACCAGCTCTCGGGCGGCGAGCAGCAGCGCGTCGCGCTCGCGCGCGCGTTCGTGCACGGGCCGGAGTTGCTGTTCGCCGACGAGCCGACCGGCAATCTCGATCGCCGCACCGGCGCCGCCGTCAGCGATCTCCTGTTCGCGCTGAATCGCGAGCACGGCACGACGCTCGTGCTCGTGACACACGATGTCGCGCTTGCCGGGCGCTGCGAGCGTCAGCTTCGTCTCGCGGATGGCCGCATCGATGCGAGTGGCGCCGAAAGTGGAGCTACGTCTCTCTTCGCGCACGAAGCGGAGGAGAGAACACTGGCGCAGCGAACAATGAACGAGGACAACCCGTGAAGCCGCTGACCTTCGCCGCGCGCAGCCTGCGCCGCGAGTTCCTGCACGGCGAGCTCGCGACGCTCGCGGCCGCGCTCGTGCTTGCAGTCGCGGCGCTCGCGGCGGTCGCGACGCTTGCGAATCGCGTCGAGCGCGCGATCGTCGCATCTGCGGCAGAGCTCATCGGCGGGGACCTCGGCATCGCATCGAGCCGCGCGCTGCCGGACGAGCTGCGCGACGAAGCGAGAAAGCGCGGCCTCGCGACGACGGACATCGCGGATTTCCCGAGCGTCGTGTTCGCGGCCGGGAAAAGCCGTCTCTCCGACGTGCGCGCGGCCGATGCGTCATTTCCGCTGCGCGGCGTGTTCGAAGTGCGCCGCACCGATGGCGTCGCGCGGAGCGTGCATGCGCCGCCGGCGGGATCGGTCTATGTCGATCCCGAAGTGCTCGCCGCGCTCGGCGTCGATCTCGGCGCGAAGGTGCAGGTCGGCGGACGCGAGATGACGCTCGCGGGCGACATCGTGCGCTCGCCGGACAGCGGCAACGTGTTTCGTCTCGCGCCGCGGCTCGTCATGAATCTCGCCGATGCGGAATCGATCGGGTTGCTCGGGCCCGGCAGCCGCGTGCGGCATCGCTTGCTCGTCGCGGGCGATACGGCCGCGGTTGATGCATACGCGGCGTGGGCGAAACAGCATCTGCCCTCGGGCGCCGAGATCACGACGATCGAGGATGCGCAGCAGAATCTTCGCTCGGCATTCGAGCGCGCCGAGAGTTTTCTGCGCCTTGCCGCGCTGCTTGCGGCGCTCCTTTCCGGTATCGCGGTCGCGCTAGCGGCGCAGCGCTTCGCGCGTCGCAAGACGGAGGAGGTCGCATTGCTCAAGTGCCTCGGCGCGAGCCGCGGCGAGATTCTTTCGGCGCTGACGCTCGAGATCGCGTTGCTCGCGCTGCCGGCATGCGTCGCCGGTCTCGCGCTCGGTCTCGGACTGCAGCAGATCGTCATCGCGCTCGCGCAAGATTTGCTGCCGGGCGCCGCGCCGGCCCTGCCATGGGCGCCGCCGCTCGCGGCGTTCGCGATCGGGCTCGCCGTGCTGTTCGGTTTCGCGTTGCCGCCGCTGATGCGATTGCGCGATGTCGAGCCGATGCGCGTGTTCCGACAGGACGTCGGCATGCGGCCGCGAAGATTCGACGCGCTGTATCTGCTGCCGTTCGTCGTCGGTGGCGGCCTCATCGCATTCGAAGCGGGCGACACGAAGCTCGCGGTCACGCTTGCGATCGGATTCCTCGCGATCGCGCTGGCGACGGGGTTCCTCGGCTGGGCGTTGCTGCGCATCGTGCGGACCGCCGGCAAGCGTCTGCCCGGCGCGTTGCGTTTCGGTCTTGCGAATCTCGCGCGTCGTCGCGCGCTGAGCCTTTTGCAAGCTGGCGCGCTCGCGTTGAGTCTCACCGCGCTCGCAGTGCTGGGCGTCATCGCGCCGTCGCTGCTCGATCGCTGGCGGCTCGAGCTCGCGCCCGACACGCCGAACTATTTCATCGTCAACGTGCAGCCCGATCAGCGCACGCCGATCGAGCAGCGGCTGCGCGATCTCGGCGCGACGAATCTCGGCGTGCTGCCGCTCGCGGTCGGCAAGCTCGTCGCGATCGATGGCAAGGCGCCGAAGGCCGAGGATTTCGAAGACCGACGCGCGAAGAACTGGATCGATGGCGAGATGCGGCTCTCGTGGAGCGACACGTTGCCGCCCGCGAACAAGCTGCGCGAAGGACACTGGTTCGACGGCAGCGAAACCAGGCCCGGACTTTCGGTCGACATGATGTGGGTCGAGATGTTCCATCTGAAGCTCGGCGACACGCTGACGTTGCGTGTCGGCGAGCGCGACATCACGGCGCGCGTCGAGAGCATCCGCGGCGTCGACTGGGATTCGTTCAAGGTGAACTTCTTCCTGATGCTCGATCCGAAGACGGGCGAGCAGCTACCGCACAGCTATCTCGCGAGCTTCCACGTGCCCGCCGGAAAATCGACCGGGCTCGCGGCATTGTCGCGCGACTATCCGAACGTTTCTCTCGTCGACATCAATGCGATCCTCGATCGCGTGCGTGACATCGTCGATCGCGTCGGACGCGCGGCGGGATGGGTGCTCGGCTTCAGCGTCGCGGCCGGCGTGCTCGTGCTGCTCGCGGCGCTCGCCGCGACGGCCGACGAGCGCAGGTTCGAGATCGCATTGCTGCGCACGCTCGGTGCGCATCGGCGGCAGCTCAGCATCGCGGTGCTCGCGGAGTTCGTCGCGCTCGGCGTGCTCGCGGGCGCAATCGCGGCGATCGGCGCGGGCGGAATCGGGATTGCACTGGCCGATCGCGTGTTCAAGCTCGGCAACTATTTGCCGCCGATCGGGCCGCTGCTCGAATTGATCGTCGCCGCGGCGGCGCTCGTGGCGTTTTCGGGATGGGTCGGCACGCTGCGGATCGCGCGGACGTCGCCGATGGCGGTGCTGCGCAGGGCTTGAGCCGTGCCGATGACAGCTGATGTATCCTCGCATCGTGGATGAGTCATCAGCTATCGAAGTCGCCGCGCGCGCCGGGATCGATCTCGGTCTCGTCGACGACAACCTGCGCCTGACGCCCGAGCAGCGCGTGCTGCAGCATCAGGCTGCGCTCGATTTCGCGCTCGAAGTCGAGCGCGCCGGACAGCGACTGCGTGAGCGATCTGCAAAGACTCCTGCAGCGGCTCGATGATGCCGGCATCGAATTCGTGCTCGTCGGTGGTTATGCCGCGATTCTGCACGGGTCGAGTCTGCTGACGCGCGATGTCGACGTATGCGCAGTCCTGACGGCGAGTACGATCGAGAAGCTTCGGCACGCGTTTCACGACGTGCATCCCGTGCACCGCCTGTCGTCGCCGCAGCACTCGTTCCTCGACGTGCCGGAGCCGGGCACGGCACTCGACAATCTGTACCTCAACACCGATCTCGGTACGCTGGACTTGCTGGGCCGCATCACGGGCGTCGGCGACTATGCGCGTGTTGCGCGGGAAGCGGTCGAGGTCGAATTATTCGGGCGGCGCGTGCTGGCGATCAGTCTCGACGACCTGATCACAGCGAA
>DASZWL010000391.1:0-9616 GCA_035546695.1 Rhodanobacteraceae bacterium
GCATCGCCTGTTGCGCCGGCACTGGCGCGAGGCGCGTCTGCCGGAGACGTTCCAGATCCTCGACGCCGACGACCAGCAGCGGCTCGTCAAGCGCACGATCCAGGGGCTCGGTCTCGACGAGGCGCGCTTTCCGCCGCGACAAGCGACGTGGTTCATCAACAGCGCGAAAGACGAAGGCAAGCGTCCCGATGCGCTCGACGCCGGCTACAACTCCGTCACCGCGACGTTGATCGATGTCTATCGCGCCTACGAAGCCGCGTGCCAGCGCGCGGGGCTCGTCGATTTCGCGGAATTGCTGTTGCGCGCGCACGAGCTGTGGCTGCACAACCCCGCCTTGCTCGAGCACTATCGCGAGCGCTTCCGGCATTTGCTGATCGACGAGTTCCAGGATACGAACACGCTGCAATACGCGTGGATTCGCGTGCTGGCAGGCTCGACCGGGCAGGTCTTCGTCGTCGGCGACGACGACCAGGCGATCTACGGCTGGCGCGGCGCGCGCGTCGAGAACGTGCATTTCTTCCTGCGCGATTTCCCGAGCGCGAAGACGATCCGCCTCGAGCAGAACTACCGCTCGACCGGCAACATCCTCGCCGCCGCGAACGCAGTCATCGCACACAATCCGGACCGCCTCGGCAAGGAATTGTGGACAGCCGGCGACGCCGGCACGCCGATCGAGCTCTATGCCGCCTACAACGAGCAGGACGAAGCGCGCTACGTCGTCGAGCAGGTGCGCGAGTTCATCTCACGCGACGGCAAGCCGAGCGACATCGCGATCCTCTATCGCTCGAACGCGCAGTCGCGCAACTTCGAGGAGCAGTTGATCCAGCACGACATCGCGTACCGCGTCTACGGCGGCCTGCGCTACTTCGATCGCGCCGAGATCAAGGATGCGCTCGCGTATCTCCGGCTCGTCGCGAACCGGCACGACGACGCGGCGTTCGAGCGCGCCGTCAACACGCCGCCGCGCGGCATCGGCGAGCGCACGCTCGATCTCGTGCGCCAGCGCGCACGGCGCGACCAGGTGTCGCTCTGGGAATCGGCGCTCGCGGAGCTCGCGACCGATGCGCTTGCGGGTCGCGCGAAAAATGCGCTGCGTGCGTTTCTGCAATTGATCGACGATCTCGCGCGCGACTGCCTCTCACCCTCCCGTCGTCCCCAAGAACAGCCAGACCGTCGTTCTCGCGAAAGCGGGGACCCAGCGACTTTGCCTTTACTCGATGCGGAGCACGAGTCGCTGGGTTCCCGCTTTCGCGGGAACGACGAGAGAGAAGATGAGAACGGCGACGAAGAGGACGGGAGCCGCGAGAACGGGCGCGGGACCGGCGCGCGCGTCGAGGTTGACTCGAAGCTCATCGAAGCAATCATCGACACGCCGCATCCCGACGAGCCGCTCCCGCTCGCCGAGCAGATCGAACATGCGATCGCGCGCTCGGGTCTGCGCGACTACTACGAAAGGGACAGCCGCGGCAGCGCCGAGTCGCGCGTCGAGAATCTCGACGAGCTCGTCAACGTCGCGAGCCGGTTCTCGCGCACGGCCGATGATCTCGATGCCGGCCTCTCCGAGCTCGCCGCGTTCCTCGCGCACGCGGCGCTCGAAGCCGGCGAAGGGCAGGGCGAAGCGTGGGAAGACTGCGTGCAGCTGATGACGCTGCACTCGGCGAAGGGGCTCGAGTTTCCGCTCGTCTTCCTGGTCGGTCTTGAGGATGGCCTCTTTCCGAGCCAGAAGGCGGCCGAGGAGCCGGGACGGCTCGAAGAGGAGCGACGGCTCGCCTATGTCGGCATCACGCGCGCACGCGCGCGGCTCGTGCTGACGTATGCCGAATCGCGACGCCTGCACGGCGCCGAGACCTATGCGCGCCCATCGCGTTTCCTTCGCGAGATTCCGGTAGCGCTGCTGCACGAAGTGCGGCCTCGCGTGCAGGTCAGCCGTCCCGCATACGGCGGCGGTGAGCGCAGCGTGGTCGCTGCCGAAACGGCTCCGCCGCTGAAGCTCGGCCAGCGCGTTCGCCACGCGACGTTCGGAGAAGGCGTCGTCGTCGACTACGAGGGTTCCGGCGCGCACACGCGCGTGCAGATCAATTTCGAGCGCGCCGGCTCCAAGTGGCTCGTGCTCGCGTATGCGAACCTGGCTCTGATCTGATTCCGCGCTTCGTCGCTCATCACGCGCCACGGATTTCGGATGTTGCGCCGCGATGCGTTTGCGGTGCGTATCTTCGATGTCCGCTTCGCTCTTTCGATCCCGTATCCAGATCGGTCGGCCCCACAGGAAGAAAGCACAGGCGCGCTCCGGCACGCGCATCGATCCGCTCAATCAGCAAAAGGAATTTCGGACATGAGAAAGACGTTTGCGTGGGTTCTGCTGATCCTCGCGATGTGCGCCGGCCAAGCCGGGGCGACCGAATACGTCTGCGAGCTTTCGCTGCAGCCGCCGGCCGCGTCGCCGACGATGGGCAACTACGGCTATATCGGGTTCTACACGTCGAGCGAGCCGAACTGCGTCGGGTCGACGAAGCAGTGGTACCTCTGCTCCAAGGGAGCGACGAACAAATACTGCGGCGTCAGCGCGCAGTATTCCGAAGCGAGCCTGATCGCCATCTACGAGACGATGCGCAGCGCCGAGGTCGAGCAGCATCCGATCGTTCCGTCGTGGAACGCGTGCGTCAATGCGGCCGGCAACTGCGTCGGCGGCATCTTCCTCTATCCTTCGTTCTGATGCGGCAACGGCGCCGGATGCGTCTGTATCCGGCGCCGCTTCGCTGTCGCGGTTCCCGCTCGTCGCGCCGGGCGTCGACCTAGGTCCGACGAGGTGTCTCGAAACGGCTTCGATCTCGCGATCGCAGTCGCGAGCATGATCGGATTCGGTGATCGCCTCTCGGTTAGAGTACGTCGGTGGGCGAACACGAAGACGAGTCCGTTCTCACGCGCGAGTCGCGGCCACCGGACCAGGTCGTCGCGTATGGCGCGCATCCCGATCACGTCGCCGACGTGCGCTTCGGCGGCGCGCGCGCGCACGAGCGGCCACTCGTGGTGATCTTCCATGGCGGATTCTGGCGTCCGCGCTACGACCGCGCCCATACCGGGCCGATGGCCGCGGCGATCGCCGATGCGGGATGGACCGTCGCGTCGGTCGAGTACCGGCGCGTGCCGGGGGAGCCCGAAGCGACGCTCGAAGATGCTTCGGCCGCGCTCGCGCTGCTTCCGTCGAAGATCGAGCATCACGACGGCCGCGTCGTCGCGATCGGCCATTCGGCCGGCGGTCAGATCGTGCTGTGGCTCGCGGCGGCGCGCGCGACCAAGGCGCTCGCGGGCGTGCTCGCGCTGGCGCCGGTGGCGGATCTGAAACTCGCGCAGGCGATGAATCTCGGCGAAGGCGCGGTGCTCGCATTTCTAGGCGCCGACGCCGCGACGCGATCCGATGTCGATCCCGAGCGGCTTCCTTCGCCAACGATTCCGGTGACGATCGTGCACGGCGATCGCGACGACACCGTGCCGATCGAAATCTCCGATTCCTACATCGATGCGCATCGCGCGACGCGGCTCGTGCGCGTCGCCGGCGGCCATTACGCGCCGATCGATCCGCGCTCGGCGGTGTGGACGACGGTCATCGACGCGCTCGATCGACTATCGCGCCGAAGCTGAGCCGCGACGCCGGGACGCGACGCGTCCCGGCGCGGAATCGTCCCGCGATCAGCCGCGCCGGTCGCGAGAGCGGAACTCGGCGAGGCGCGAGTCGACCGTGTCGAGCATCGGCTCGATCGCCTCGCGCGCTTTCTCCGCGGCATTGAGGCTCGTGAAGTTCACCTGCTCGGGGCTGCTCGTCCAGAGCACGCTGCCGTCCGGAACGCGATACGCCTTGACGCCGAGTTGCACGGTGTAGAGCGTCGAGCTCTGCCCGTAGTACTGCAATTCCTGCGTGCCGACCGGGCGCGCGTTGATCACGAGCACCGCGTCGGCGCGACCGGCGAACGAGCGCGCGTCGCCGTGGCCTTCGATGACGCGGAAGCCGCGGCTCTGCAAGAGGCTTTGCAGCGCGTCGCCGGCGGGCGACGCGATCACGTCGTCGCCCGAGGCGACGACCGCGATCGTCGGCACCTTCGGTCGCGCCGGAACGGCCGGCTTCGGCGGCGTGACTTTCGCGATCGCCGGCGGCGTCGCGTTCTCGGCGGCCTGCGCAGCCGGCAGATCGCGCAACGCCTCGACGCCGGCCTGCGATGCGCGCGCGGCCGGTGCGCCGGAAGCGTCGTTCGCGTCGGCCGACGGCGGCGCGGCGTTCGCACCGGGTTCGGTCGTCGGCGTCGTCGCGAGTGCATCAGGCGCGGTCGGCGGCGGAACGTTGCTCGCATTCGCATTCGCCGAAACCGGAGGCGGATTAGGCGGATTCGCGATCGCGCCTGTTGACGGGCTCGTGCTCGCGAGCGTCGCGCTCGACGAATTCGCCGAGGTCGTCGCCGTCGCCGTCGTCGGTGTCGCAGCCGGGAAACCCGGCAGACGATCGCGGAAAGCATACGCGGCGCCGCCGAGACCCAGCAGCACGATCGCGGCGATCGCCCACGGCAGCGCCGAGCTCTTCGGCGCGGCGCCGCTGCGATCTAACACGGACTGGTGCGGCGAGTCGGCGGCCGGCGGCGCGGGCGGCATCGGCAGGCCGCCCGGTGTGATGCGCGTCGAAGCGGCGGCGGCATTTTGCGAAAGGCCGGCCGGCGTGCGCGGCGTTGCCGGCAGCGCGGTCTGCGCCGAAACCGGCGTCTTCTGGCCGATCATCGTCGCCGCGGCCGTCGAGATCTTCGGCTTCAGCGTGATCGGCCCGCCCTTCGCGACGAGCGGATGCGCGCCGAGATCGGCGACGAGCTCGTGGCAGCTCGGGTAGCGCTCGGCCGGATCCTTCGCGATCATCTTGTCGAGGATGCGCGCGATCTCGGGGTCGACGTCGGCGTTGATCTCGCGCACGTCCGGAATCTCGGCCTTGACGACTTCGAGCATCAACCCGAGCGGCGATTCGTCGGTGAACGGCATGCGGCCGGTCAGCATCTCGAACATGACGATGCCGAGCGAGAAGATGTCGCTCCTCTGATCGACTGGCTTCCCAAGGCAGACCTCGGGCGAGAGATAGCCCGGTGTGCCGACGAACTCGCCGGTCGTCGTCAGCTTTTTCGAGAGATCGTGATTCGAGAGCGCGATGCCGAAGTCGGCGATCTTGACCGCGCCGCGGCTCGAGATCATGAGGTTGCCGGGCTTGATGTCGCGATGGACGACGCCGCGATCGTGCGCGGTCGAGAGGCCCATTGCGGTCTGGTAGATGACCTTCGCCGATTGCTCGACCGAAAGCTTGCCTTCGCGCTTCAGCATCGAGCCGAGCGATTCGCCCTCGACGAACTCCATGACGAAGTAGGTCTGGCCCTCGTCCTCGCCGATGAAATAGATCTGGATGATGTGCGGATCGTTGAGCACGGCCATGCTGCGCGCTTCGCGCAGGAAGCGCTCCTTGACCGCCTCGTCGTGCGCCAGCGAATCGGCCAGCACCTTGATCGCGACGTAGCGGTTCAGCGAGGACTCGTGGCCCTTGTAGACCACGCCCATGCCGCCGCGGCCGAGCTCGGCGACGATGTCGTAGTGGCCAAGGCGCGTTCTCATGTCGACTCCCCTCCGGGCGGATGCCCGCGAATTCGGGCGCATCCTAGCACCGCGGCACCGGGCGGGCGCCCGGAACGCCTTCGCGCTCGAAACCGTGCGTGGTTCGCATTCGGCCTGTGATCGGATCGACATCGTTCTCCGGATACGATGGCTGCGTTCATCCCCGATCGAGCAGCGGCGCGGAACGGAAGCGGAATGTCGTATTCAGTATCTCTGTCGGCCTGGATGTGCGCCATGTGCGGGCGCGGCACATGAAAGGTCTTGCGGCGTCCCGACCGGCGATCGTCGCGCTGTTGGCGGCGCTGTGGCTCGTCGGCACGCTGCGCGCGCTGTCGCTTTGCCTGCACGATCCGTTGTACGCCTATGCGAACAGCTACGACGAGACGCGCTACACGGCCTGCTTCGGTTTCTATCCCAATCGCCCTGCCGAAATTCCGCCGGATACGCACAGCCCCGAAGCGCCGTTCGCGAAATTCCGTTTCATTCCGACGAACGACCCGATGTGCTATGGGTCGAGCGAGCTCCTCTTCGCCGGGGCGACGGCGCTCGTCTGGAAAGCGGCCGAGCTTGCCGGCGGCGGCGAAGTCCACGACGTGCGCGTCGCGGCACTGCTGCGCTGGACCGTGTTGCTCGCGCTCTCCATCATGTTCTCGTTCGCGTGGCTGCGACGCGGCGAAGCGCGCGCTTCGATCGCGAATGCCGCGCTCGTTCCGCTCTTGTTCGCCGATCCGGCCAACACGCTGTATCTCGCGACGTTCTATGCCGAATGGACCGCGCTGATCACGGCCTATGCGCTCGTCGCGCTCCTGCTGCTCGTGCGCGACCGACCACGCACGCGACTTCGCTTCTTCCTGATCGCGTTCGCCGCGTTTCTGCTCGCGACCAGCAAGCTCCAGCACATGCTGCTGCCGCTCGCGCTCGCGATCGTCGTGACCGTGCTCGATCGGATACGGCTCGGCCGCACGAGCTGGCGAGCGATTGCGCTGTCGCTCGGCGCATTGGCGGGCCTCTACTTCCAGTTCGTGCAGACGACGCGCGACGGCCTGCTGATGGCGACGATCCGCCAGTACAACCGCGCCGACGTCGTGTTCACGGCGCTGACGCCGTTCGCCGACGATCCGAAGGCGCTGCTCGCCGAGCTCGGCATCGATCCCGGCTGCGCGGTCTACAGCGGAAAACGCGCGTGGCAGTTGCCGGATCTGCCGGACCGCACCTGCCGCGGCCTCGTCAATTTCACGCGCGGAACCGAGATCGCGGCGCTGATCCGCCATCCGTCGATTGCGGCGCGTCTTCTCGCGCACGGCGTCGGCGATATCGATCCCTGGATTTCCGACCTCGTCGGCCATGTCGAGGGCGGCGCATTCGAGAAGCTGCCGTCCTCGGTGCCGAGCCTCGGCCGCGCGCTGCATGCGAGCGCGCCCTTGCGCGGTTTCGTGCTCGCGCTGCCGTTCGTCGTATTGATCGTGCTCTCGATCCGGCCGGGCTGGCAGCGCGGCAGCGCGGCGCTCGACGCCGTCGCGATCGCGGCCGTCGTCATGTCCGCGACGCTCGCCGTCACGCTGCTCGGCGACGGGCTCGCCGATACCGCGAAACAGACGCATCTCGTGCTCAACGCGGCGCTCGCAACGCTCTTCGCCGGGATTATCATGGGCGCCCCTTCGGGACGGCGCTCCGTCGTGGCCGATCCGTCGGGGTGATGCCTCCATCCGCCGATGTCGAGGTGCTCGCGATGACCGCCCTCCTGTCCGTGACCGAACTGCTCGCGCGTCTCGGCGCCGAGCTCGACTTCGACGTCGCCACGAACGTCGAAGGCGCGTGCGGCGCGATCGACGTCGTATGGCTCGATCGCCGGCTGCCGCTCGCGGCGGCGCCCGTCGAACGGCTCGACTTGCGCGACGCACCGGTCCTGCCGGTCGTCGCGTTCGCCGTGCGAACGTCGGCGATGCTCGACACGTCGGATCCGGCGTCGCTGCTGGCCGCTCTCGAAGGCGTCGGCGCGCGGCTGCGCATCCTCGTCATCGCACGCGACGGGCGCCAGGCCGCGCTGGCGCCGGCGCTGCAATCGCTCGATCAGCTGCACCGTCTCGACGAGGATGCCGCCGTGCGCGCGCAGCTCATGCCGCACCTGCGCGGGCGCGCGGGGGCGGGACGCACGGTCGCGATGCTGCAGAGCGAGCTCGTCGAATGGGCGCGGCGCCTGCGCGAGGTGCGTCCGCGATCGTATTCGGCCGAATCGCTGTTCGACCGCACCGGCGCGATCGATTGAAGGATCGGTGAATCGGCGCGCGGCATCGTCGCGCGCGATGTCGCCGCTCAGGCGTGCAGCCCGTCGACCTCGACGAGCAGCTCGCGCCGGCAGATGTCGCCGTGCAGGATCACGAGTCCTTCGAGGTCCGGCAGCGCGGCGCGCAAGCGCGTCTCGACGAGTGCGGCCGTGTCGCGATCGCGCACGTAGGCCTTGAGCAGGCTGCGTCCGCCGCCGCGAACGCCCCACTGGCCGTCGGCGGTGCGGATCAGGCTCGCGATGTTCGCGAGCGTCTCGTCGATCTGCGCGGCGACGTTTTCCGCATGCCGCGACGCCGCGCCGACGACGGCCGCCGTGCCGGAGATCAGAAGCTGGCCGGCCGGCGTCGTCATCCCGCGCGCGAACGTCGGCGGCGTCGGGCCGTACTCGCGCGGATAGCGCCACGCATTCGTCTGGCGCGGATTCTCGACCGGCGCGCCGGCGATGCGGCCGGCGAGCGCATAAACCTGTAGCACGCGCACGCCGTCGTGACGGCCGATCGCGGTCGCCGCCGGATAGCGCTCCTGGCCGAAGCCGGCCATTCCGCGCGCGCGGCCGATGCAGAAGCGCCGGTAGCGCTCGTCGTCGCCGTCGCCGAGATTGATCGCGTCGAAGTAATTCCAGAGCCGAAGCACGTGCGGCGTCCGGCTGGCATGGATCGCGGGAATCAGCTCGCGATACGCGCGCTCGGCCGCGCCGGCGATGTCCTCGTCGCCGGGCTCGGCGATCTCGATCGCGAAGAAGCCGTAGTCGCCGTCGCTGCTCCACCGTACGGCACCGTCGGTTCCGCGACGGACCGGAGCCGAGGCCTGCCAGACCTCGGCCGCTGGCGGGCCGACGATCTCGAGGCCGATGGCGATCGCGCGCGGATCGCCGCGATCGCGCGCCGTGCCGCCGAAGCCGATCACCGCAAGCACGTCCTCGCGAGCGAGCAGCGTCGCGGTCGGCTCGCTCGAATAGCCGATCGCGAGCGGCGGCAGCGTAGCGGAAGGTTCGGAAGCGCCGCGCGGCGCGGAAAGATTCGACACGGATTTCGATCGCGAATGCGCGCGGAATCGCGCGGCCGCGCGGATGATACACTGCGCGCCGTTTTTTCCGCCCCGAACGAGAACCGAAGGCCGCGAGAGGCCTCTTACGAGATGGATACGCCAGCCGCCGCTACGCAAACTCCGGCCGAGAGAGAGCTCGCCGAGCTCATCGTCCAGAGCCTCAACATCGACTGGGTCAAGCCCGAAGCGATCGATCCCGACGGAGCCTTGTTCGGTGGCGGCGATCTCGGCCTCGATTCGATCGACGCGCTCGAGCTCGCGCTCGCGGTCTCCAAGCGCTACGGATTCCAGCTTCGCTCCGACAATCCGGACAACAAGCGCATCTTCGGCAGCCTGCGCGCGCTTGCCGACCACATCGCGCAGAATCGGAAGGACGCCTGATCGGCGGCGACGCCAAACGTCGTCGGCTGCGACTCCGTTCCGTCATCCCCGCGAAGGCCGGGATCCAGTTCTCTTTTGCGGATGCGTCGTCGAAGAGCGGGATCCCGGCCTCCGCCGGGATGACGAAGCGCTCACTCGGGATCGACCGGCGTATTCCCTCCGCTGAACGCATAACGCGCCTGCCGCCGCCGGTTCGCAAGATCGGCGAGGAACCGCGGCAGCATCAAGAGACCGCCGGCCGCATAGATCAGCTTGAAGAAATGCAGGCGCC
>DASZWL010000392.1:0-7134 GCA_035546695.1 Rhodanobacteraceae bacterium
CGCCGCGCTCGCGAAGTTCTCCGTCGATCTTCTTGCGGCGAACACGATCGTCGGCGACATGCACGCGTGGAACATCGTCTACGGTACCGACTCGCGCGGCGGGCCGAGGCTCGTGATGATCGACGGGTTCGGCGAGAAGCATGCGATTCCGGTTTCGTCGATGAGCCGCGCGATCAATCGCTATCGCACGAAGCGGCTCTTGAAGCGCATGGTCGAGCAGGTGAAGGAGCTCGTTCCTGTCGGGAGCGAAGGCTGAAGAACGGCGTCTTCTTGCGAACCGAGCGAAGGCCGGTTTTTCCCCCTCGGCTTTCCCCCTCTCCCGCAAGCGGGAGAGGGGAAAATCAAATCAGGGCTCCGGCGCGTTTTCCTTGTCCTGCTTCTCGTCGACGCTCGCATCCGGCACGCAGCCTTCGACGATCGCCTCTTGCGGCACGAGCCACCATTCGCGACGGTTCGCGTGACCGACGCGCGTCGCCTTCGCGCGGTCGATGCACGCTCCCATCGCTTCGTCGAGGATGAAGATCGGCCGATGCGCGGGATCCTCGGCCTGCCACGCGATCGCTTCGGCGAGCTGCTTGTCCCACGGATTCAGGAATCCGAAATCGCGCACGCGTCCTTCTGCCATCAGGAGGTTCTGCTCCTTCCATGCGACGAGACCGATCTCGGCGTCGAGCCCCGCAAGCTCGCGCGCCTTCTGCATGACGCCTTTCGCCGAGCTCGAATCGTTGAGGAGCGGATATGACCAGAAACTCCACACGAGCCAGAGCGCTGCGATTCCGGCGAGCAGCGCATGGATGCCGCGCTTCGGGCGGAACCACGCCGCAGCGGCGATGAACGCGAGGCCGATGACGACGACCATGCCGAACACCCTGTGCCCGAGATCCTCGAGCTCGCGCTGCACGATGAACGTCTCGACTTTCGCCGAGTGGCCGAACGCGGCCCAGAGTCCCGCGCCGGCGATCGCGATGCCGCCGACGAGCGCGATCCAGAACGCCGTGTTGCGCAACCATCGTGCTTGCGTCATCTCTTCGAGATAAGGCGCCATCGCGAGCGCGACCATCGGTATCGCTGGCATGAGATACACATCGCGCTTGCCGACCGGAATCGAGAAGAACACGAGGATCAGGAGCGTCCAGCCAAGCGGCAGCAAGATGCGCGGCTCGCGCGCCTTGAGATCGCGCCACCATCGCGGCGCCGCGCCGATGTACGCGAGCGACATCGGAAACCAGTTGAACAGCACGATCGGCAGGTAGTAGTAGAACGGCTGCGGATGGGACCAAGATCCCGCGTAGCGTCCGGCCGTCTGACGGAAGAAGAGATCGTCGACGTACGCCTGATACTCCGGCGCACCGCGCGCCTTCGCGACGACGAGCACGGCAATGCCCCAGGTGAGGATCGGCGCGAGGAACGCGGCGATTCCGCCGAGCCATTTCAGTGCAGATTGCGACGTGCGCGTCACGCCGTCCCAACCGCGCCATCGCGCGAAGAGATAAGGCACGAACATCAGAAGCGCGAGAATGCCGACGCCTTTCGTGATCACGCCGACGCCGGCCGCGAAGCAGCCGAGCCAGTATTTGCGCCAGTCGGGACCGCGGAGGAAATGCACGAGCAATCCCCAGTTCGCGAGCGTGATCCAGCCCATGATCAGCGGATCGATCTGCGCGCGCTTGACCTGATACGCGAACTGGAACACGAACAGCACCGCGATCGCGGCATAAAGCCCGGCCTTGTGATTCCAGAATCGCCGCCCGAGATCGTAGGTGAGCGCGAGCGTCAGCAATCCGGCAAGCAGCGACGGCAGCAGAAACGCGACGCGCCAGCTTCGCGTGACTTCGTACGAGAGCGCCTCGGACCACATCAGCACCGGAGGCTTGTCGGAATAGAGCTCTCTGCCGCGATGCGGAAACAACCAGTCGCCCGACTCGACCATCTGCTTCGCCGCGAGCGTGAAGCGCGGCTCGTCGCTCGGCCACGGATCGCGAAGGCCGATGCCGGCGCCGAGCAGCACGAGCGCAATCAGCATGAGCCAGCGGAACTCGCGACGCTCGCGGCGGTCGTCGGTCGAAGCGATCATCTCTTGTCATCGCGGCAGCGGCGGCGGCACGTATCGTAGCAGCCGGCGGATCGCGTTGAGCCGCATCCATGCCTTTGTCGTCATCGGTTAACCCGCCTGCAACAGGCGGTTAACCGGCTCAACACCTTCGTTGCGTAGTCTCTCTTCCCTCATGGAACGAAACGACGGAGTGGAAAAATGAATACGTCGCGGCATACCGAAGTCAACGTCCTCGGCTACCGGATCGATCACGTGCTCGTGCAGGCGCTCGCCGAAGGCGACGCCGGACTCGCCGACGCGAGCGGCCTGCAAAGCTGGCGCGAAGTACTCTGTCCGATGGACGGCAGCGTGCTCGCGCGCTTCTCTTCGCGCGCCGAAGCCGAGCGCTACATCATCGATCGCGAGCTCGACAACGCGCGCCGCGCGGTGCATCGCGCCGCCGCCTGAAGCGCTGTGCGAAAAACGCTGGGTGTTTTTCCCGGCGCCTGCTGAGTGCGGATCGCGAACGCATTGCCTTGCAACGCCGAAGGCGGCAAAGTCTGTCGGACAAAACCGGTCCGGCAGGCATGCACGACGTCACGATCTATCACAATCCGCGCTGCTCGAAATCGCGCGCGACGCTCGAGCTCCTGATCGCGCGCGGCCATTCTCCGCGCGTCGTCGAATATCTCGAGACGCCGCCGACGAAGGCCGAGATCGACGCGATCCTGAAGATGCTCGGCGCCGAGCCGCGCGACATCATGCGCCGCGACGAGGACGAATACCGCGCGCTCGGGCTCGACGATCCGAAGCTTCCGCGCAGCGCGCTCGTCGCCGCGATCGTCTCGCACCCGCGCCTGCTGCAGCGTCCGATCGTCGTCTCGGACGGAAGGGCCGCGATTGGACGGCCGCCGGAGGCCGTGCTCCGGATACTGCCGGACTGACGCCATGGACAAGCTGCAGGCGATGCATCTCTTCACGCGCGTCGTCGATACCGGCAGCTTCACGGCCGCGGCGGAGCAGCTCAGCATCTCGCGCGCGCTCGCGAGCAAGCTAATGCAGAACCTCGAGGACTCGCTCGGCGTGCGGCTTCTGAACCGCACGACGCGAAGGCTGAGCCTGACCGAGCCCGGCCAGAGCTATTACCAGCGCGTCAGCGACGTGCTCGCTCGTCTTGCGGAAGCGGAAGCCGAGGCGACGGAGCTTCAGGTCGAGCCGCGCGGACGGTTGCGCGTCAGCGCGCCGATTCCGTTCTCGAACGTGCATCTCGCGCCGGCACTCGCCGAGTTCCAGCGCCTGCATCCGCGCGTCGAGATCGAGCTGATCCTCAACGATCGCCGCGTCGATCTCGTCGAGGAAGGCTTCGATCTCGCGATCCGCATCTCGCAGCTCGCCGACTCGACGCTGATCGCGCGCAAGATCACACCGTGCCGCATGGTCGCGGTCGCATCGTCATCGTATCTCGCCGCGCACGGCGAGCCCGAAACGCCGGCCGATCTCGCGCGCCATCAATGCCTGCGCTACACGCTGACGCCGAACAGCGAGGTCTGGGAATTCGAGCGCGCCGGCACGACGATCCAGGTTCCCGCGCACGCGCGCATCGCGGTCAACAACGGCGATTTCATCGCATCCGCCGCGGTCGCATCGATGGGCGTCGCGCGTCTGCCGACGTTCATCGTCGAGGATCACCTGCGCAGCGGCCGCCTGCGGCGCGTGCTGCCGGACTGGACGCTGCCCTCGCTCGCGGTCTACGCCGTCTATCCGCAGACGCGCGCGCTGCCGGCGAAGACGCGGCGGCTGATCGATTATCTCGTGGAGCGGTTCGGTCCGGATCCGTACTGGGATCGCGAGTTGCCGTAGATGCGCACTACTCTTCGTCGTCATTCCCGCGAAAGCGGGAATCCATTTTCCCGTCGCGCTTATTGACGCGCCATGGATTCCCGCTTTCGCGGGAATGACGGCATAAGAGAAGAGACGACGCGCTCCACGGAGAACCGCGCTCAAGGCGCAATGCGAGCATCTAGACCCGAATCTCGAACTCGTCCGCATCCATCCACGCCGGAAACCGCTCGCGATGCGCGGCGAGCGATGCGGGATCGAGCGTCACCGTCACGACCTGCTCCTGCGCGCCGAGCTCGACGAGCGGCATGCCGAGGAAATCGTAGGCAGCGCTGTCGCCCGAATACGGCAGATCGTTGCCATCGACGCCGACGCGATTGACGCCGACGCAATACGCTAGGTTCTCGATCGCGCGCGCGCGCAGCAGCGTCCGCCACGCATGACGCCGCGCGCTCGGCCAGTTCGCGACGAACAAAATGAGATCGTAGTCGAACTGCTTCGCCGTTCGATCGTAGCGATTGCGCAGCCATACCGGAAATCGAAGGTCGTAACAAACCTGCGGACAGATACGCCATCCGCCGATCTCGACGATGAGCCGCGCATCGCCGCCGCCGTAGCGTTCGTGCTCGCCGGCCATGCGAAAGAGATGCCGCTTGTCGTAGATCGCGTGCTGTCCGTGCGGCGGCATCCAGACGAGACGGTTGACGCAGCGCTCGCCTTCGCGGACGACCATGCTGCCGGTGACGACGCAACCGACTTCGGCCGCGAGATCGCGCAGCCATCGGATGCCGGCGCCATCCATCGTCTCGGCGTTGCCGAGCGTCTCGTTCGTGAAGCCCGAGAGAAATGTTTCCGGCAGCACGACGAGATCGCTCCGCCCTTTCAGCGGCGCGACGAGCGCGCCGTAGTACTCGCGGTTCGCGGCGGGATCGTGCCAGCGCGTCGCACCCTGGACGAGAGAGACTCGGAGCGGCTTCGTCATGATCGGCTCAAAATGCGCGAAGGCGCTTCGCCGCCTCTTCGAGCGTCGCGTCGCTCTTCGCGAAGCAGAAGCGGATCAGGCGCTGATTTTGCGGCGGCGATTCGTAGAACGCCGAGATCGGAATCGCCGCGACGCCGCCTTCCTTGACGAGCCATTCGCAGAACGCAAGATCGTCGCGCCCGTCGAGCGCGGAATAGTCGACGACCTGGAAATACGCGCCGCCGACGCGCAGCGGTCGGAACTTGGAACCTGAAAGTAGATCCCGAAAGCGATCGCGCTTCTGCTGATAGAACGCCGGCAGGTCGAGATAGTGCTGCGGATCCTTTTCGAGGATCTCCGCGAACGCGACCTGCGCCGGCGTGAACGTGCAGAACGTGAGGTACTGGTGCACCTTGCGGAACTCGGCCGAGAGAGAGCGCGGCGCAACGCAATAGCCGACTTTCCAGCCGGTGCAGTGATAGGTCTTGCCGAACGAGCTCACGACGAAGCTGCGATCCGCTAGCTCGGCATGCCGCAGCACGCTCTGATGCGGCTTGCCGTCGAAGACGATGTGCTCGTAGACCTCGTCGGAAAGCACGACGATATCGCGATCGCGCGTGATCGCCGCGAGCGCGTCGAGATCGTCCGCCGTGAATACGGCGCCGCACGGATTGTGCGGCGTGTTGACGAGGATCATGCGCGTCTTCGGCGTGATCGCCGCGCGCACGCGCTTCCAATCCGGCGAGAAATCGCGCGGATCGAGCGGCACGTGCACTGCGCGTCCGCCGTTGAGTTCGATGGCGGGCTCGTAGCTGTCGTAGCAGGGATCGAGCACGATGACTTCGTCGCCGGGCCGAACGATCGCGGCGATCGCGGCGAACAGCGCTTCGGTCGCGCCCGAGGTCACCGTGATGTCGGTGTCGGGATTGACCTTGCGTCCGTACAGCGCCTCGGTCTTCTTCGCGATCTGCTCGCGGAGCGCGGGCAACCCCGTCATCGGCGCGTACTGGTTGCGGCCGGCGTTCATGGCCGCGGTCAGCGCATCGCGTAGCGCCTGCGGGCCGTCGAAATCCGGGAAGCCCTGGCCGAGGTTCACGGCCTTGTGCTCCTGCGCGAGCTGGCTCATGACGGTGAAGATCGTCGTGCCGACTTTCGGAAGCTTGGTTTCGATCTGCATGTCGCTTCTTGTTTGGACGGCCAGATGGCAGGACGCCGCGGATGGTAACACGCACCGGAAGGCCACCCATTCCGTCATTCCGGCGAAAGCCGGAATCCATTTTCGCTCCGAAAATCAAAATGGGTCCCGGCTTTCGCCGGGACGACGGAATTGCGGCGTATCAGCGCACGGTCACGTCCCAAGCAGCCGATTCACGCGCGCGAGAAACGCGGACGGATCGTCGAGCTGATCGCCGGCCGCAAGGCGCGCCTCGTCGAACAGCAGCAGGCCGAGATCCTCGCTCCGTACCGTGTCGCTTTCGCTCTCGATGCGCTTGACCAGCGGATGCGCCGGATTGATCTCGAGCACCGGCGGCGAAGCGGGCACGTCGTGGCCGGCCTCGCGCAGCAGGCGCTGCATGTGCAGCGCCATTTCGTGCTCGCCGAGCACGAGCACCGACGGCGAATCGACGAGGCGGTGGCTGACGCGCACGTCGCCGACGCGATCGCCGAGCAGCGTCTTCAGCTTCGCAACGAGCGGCTCGGCGGCTTTCTCGGCTTCCTTGCGCTTCTCGTCGTCGCTCGCGTCGACATCGAGATCGCCCTTGCCTGCATTGCGGAGCTTCTTGCCGGCGTATTCGCCGAGATAGCCGATCATCCATTCGTCGATGCGATCGCTGAGCAGCAGCACTTCGATGTCGCGCGCCTTCAGCGCTTCGATCTGCGGGCTGCTGCGAGCGGCGGCGTACGAATCGGCGGTGACGTACCAGATCGCGTCCTGCCCGACCGCCATGCGCGAAACGTAGTCGTCGAGCGACACCGTCTTCGCGGCGCCTTCCGATTTCGTCGACGCGAAACGCAGGAGCTTGGCGATGCGCTCGCGGTTCGCCGGGTCCTCGGCGACGCCTTCCTTCAGCACGTTGCCGAACGCATCGGTGAACTGGCGGAATTTCTCGGGCTCGTCCTTCGCGAGCTTGTCGAGAAGATCCAGCACGCGCTTGACGCAGGCGCTGCGGATCTGCGCGAGCAGGCGATTCTCCTGAAGGATCTCGCGGCTGACGTTGAGCGGCAGATCGTCCGAATCGACGACGCCGCGCACGAAGCGGAGATACGCCGGCAGCAACTGCTCGCTCGCGTCCATGATGAA
>DASZWL010000393.1:0-2921 GCA_035546695.1 Rhodanobacteraceae bacterium
TCCGGGTCAATCGCCGCTGCCGCTCGCCGTCGCGCTGTTTCCGCTGAACGACGCGCGCTCGTATTTCGCCGGCTTCGGAAAGGCCGGCATGGCCGAAGCGCAATGGCTCGTGCCGCACGCGCGCTTCGACGATTTCGCCGGTGTGCTCGCCGAGCACGTCGCGCGCGAGAAACCGCGCATCGCACTGATCGCGAGCAAACTCTTCGCCGGCGAGCCCGAAGGATTCGCGTTCGACGGAGCCGGCATCGCGCTCGCGATCCAGATTCCAGCGCCGGCCGAATCGCGCCAGCGCGCGTTCCTCGAAGCGCTGGCCGGGATCGCGATCGCGCACGGCGGACGCGCGAACCTGATCAAGGAATCGACGCTCGACGCCGCGACGGCGCGTCGAGCGATCGCCGGCTTCGACGCGGCGCACGAGCGGCTCGCCGCGTTCAATCCCGGCGGCTTGCACAGCTCCGAGCTCGCGCGGAGACTCGCGCTGTGAACGGTGATGCGAATACCGCGATCGTGATCGGCGCGTCGAGCGGACTCGGCCGCGCGCTCGCCGAGGAGCTCGCGCGCAACCAGTACGCATTGTTGCTCGTCGCGTCGGACCGGCGCGATCTCGATGCGCTCGGCGCGAGTCTCCACGTCACGCACGGCATCGCGACGCGCTCGCTCGCGCTCGACCTCAGCCGCGAAGCCGATCCCGGTGCTCGCATCGTCGCCGCGCTCGACGGATTGCCGCCCGCGACGGCGCTGCTGCTGCCGATCGGCCAGTCACGCGAGGACGACGATCTCTCGCTCGACGCTTCCGGCATCGGGCAGCTTCTCGCCATCAATCTGCACGCGCCGCTCGCAATCGTGCACGCGCTGCTGCCGCGGCTCGTCGAAGCGCACGGCGCGATCGTGCTGTTCGGCAGTGTCGCCGCGACACGCGGGCGCGGACGCAATGTCGTCTACGCGAGCGCCAAGCGCGCGCTCGTATCGCTGTACGAAAGCCTGCGGCAGCACTATCGGCCCCGCGAGTTGCGTGTGCAGATGTACGAGCTCGGTTTCATGGCGACGAACCTGACGTACGGAATGAAGCTGCCGTTGCCGGTTGCCGATCCGCGCGCGATCGCGCGCACGGTCGTCGGACGTCTCGATCGCGGTTCCTCGCGCCGCCATCTGCCGCGGTGGTGGGCGCTCGTCGCGCTGCTCGTGCGATCGCTGCCATGGCCGATTTATCGGCGCATGAAAAACTGATCCGATCGACGCTGCTTATTTCGTCGCCGCGTCTGCGGCCGCCTTCGAGGTTGCATCGTCTTCGCATCGATGCAGCAGCACGACGCGCCCTTCCGAGCGCGGCGTGCAGGTGATCTGGTCTAGGATGTGGCCGTGTCGCGACGCGGTGCGCGCACAGCTCATGTTCGTCGCGCGAAGACCATAGGCATCGACGTATTTCTGCGCCGCGGCTTGCGCAACCGGAAGCTGTTTCGGATCGATCGCCTGCTCGATGGCCTGAACGGCGTCGCGATATTCCGAAGACTGGAACTCGGCAGCAACCTTGAGCCACGAATAGCCGAGGAGATCGTTCCGCTCGACGCCCGAGCCCGTGAGATACATATGGCCGAGCAGCCACTGGCTTTCCTTGTCGCCGGCGCACGCGGCTTTCTTCATGAGCGGAGCGGCTTCATCGTAGTGCTTGTCGCGATACGCCGTCTTCGAATTCGTGAGCAGCTCGCCGTAAGTGCTGGCGAACGTGCGATCGAACGATGCGTCGTCGCCGGCAACCGTGACGGACGCAAAACCAATCGCCGCCGCTGCGGCGGCAAAACGAACAAGATGCACGAGCCGATGAGACGACATGACTTTCTCCCTGTGTTCGCTTCGGTCGGGCGATCGCTTCAATCCGATGCGCGCGCCGGACGACGCAAAGTCTGCCGCGCGCTCGGTATCGGCGCGCGCTCGACGCCGAGCTCGGCGGCGACGTCGACATAGCCGAGCATCGCGGCGACTTCGCCGGCCGTGCGGCCGACGAGATCGGTTTGCTCCAGTCGCGCACCGTGCGCTTTCAGCGCGCGAGCGCAGCCGAGGAGACCATGGATCGCGCAGGCGTGCAGCGGCGTCACGCCGCGGCGATCCTGCGTGTCGACGGCCGCGCCGTGCTGCAGGAGAACCTTGACGAGCGCGGCGAGATGCTCGCCGTCGCACGGCGTTCCGGGCGGCGCGCCGGCGCCGAGCAGCGCGAGCACGGCATCCTGGCCCGCCTGATTGACCGCCGCGAGACCGGCGCCGGCACGCAGCAGGATCTCGAGCAGATCGCGGATCGACGACGTGTCGGCGGCGGCCGAAAATCCGGCCTGCGCGGCGGCGAGCAACGGTGTCGTGCCGAGATCGTCCGCGGCGTTCGCGTCCGCGCCGGCTTCGAGCAACGCGCTCGCGAGATGCGGCAGGCCGAGCGCGGCGGCGAGGATCAGCGCGGTGCCGCCGCCCGGCATGCGCAGGTCCGGCGCGACGCCGTGCGTCAGCAGCGTGCGCACGACGGCTTCGCGGCGCGCGCTGACCGCGGCGGCGAGGCAATGGATGCCCGAGCTCGCCGCGTGCGCGCTGTTCGCACCGCCTTCGATGAGTCGCACGACGAGACCCGCGTAACCCGAGCCCGCGGCGCGGATCAGCGCGGTCGCGCCTTGCGCGTCTTCGGCATCCAGCGGAAAACCGAGAGCGAGCATGCGCTCGACGGCTTCGACGTCGCCGAGCGCCGCAGCCGCCGGCAGATCGCTATCGCGCAGCGGACGCCGCGGCAGTTTCCAGCGCGACCAGTTGAGCCAGTACGCCGGCTCGTGCTCGCTCCGCGCGAGGGCGATGCCGAGCGGCGTCTCTCCGCTCGCGGCCGCGATCTCCGGGCTCGCGCCGTTCTGGATCAGAAGCCGCAGCAGCGGAACGGCGATTCCGATGTC
>DASZWL010000394.1:0-1936 GCA_035546695.1 Rhodanobacteraceae bacterium
AAAGCTTCCCTCATCCGCCTCCGGCACCCGAATTCGCCCGGAGAGGCGAATTCGATCCCGCAAGCGGGAGAAGGGAAAAGCATGCGTTACAACAACCCTTTCGACTTCAGCGCCGCGACGAGCTCGCCGACATCTTTCACCATCACGCCCTTGCTCCGCTTCGCCGGCGGCGCGTAGTGCGTCGTCTTCAGCGAATCGCCCGACTCGACGCCGAGCCCGGCGAGCTGCAGCGTCTCGATCGGCTTCGCCTTCGCCTTCATGATGTCCGGCAGCTTGATGAAACGCGGCTCGTTGAGGCGAAGGTCGGTCGTGATCACGGCCGGAAGATCGACTTCGATCGTCTCGAGACCCGCATCGACCTCACGCGTCACGCGTGCGGCGTTGCCGGTCACTTCGACCTTCGACGCGAACGTCGCCTGCGGGCGATCCCAGATCGCGGCGAGCATCTGGCCGGTCTGGTTGCAATCGTCGTCGATCGCCTGCTTTCCCATCAGCACGATGCCGGGCTCTTCCTTCTCGACGAGCTTCAGGAAGACGCGCGCCGCCGTCAGCGGCTGGACCGCGTCGGAGGTGACGACGTGGATCGCCCGGTTCGCGCCCATCGCGAGTCCGTTGCGGATGTGCGCCTGCGCGTCGGCGGGACCGATGGTTGCGATGACGACCTCGCTCGCGACGCCCTTCTCGCGAAGACGCAGCGCTTCCTCGAGCGCGATGTCGTCGAACGGATTCGCCGACAGCTTGACGCCGTCGGTGACGACGCCGGAGCCGTCCGGCTTGACCTGCACGCGAACGTTGTAGTCGACGACGCGCTTGTAGGCGACCAGGATCTTCATGGTCCTGAAATTCCTCGGGATTCCGCGCGAGGCGCGGTCGATGCGAAAGGTCGCGATTGTACCCGGAATGCGCGGTGCGTTTCGAACCATAGGGTGGGCCTTGGCCCACCGACGTTCCGTTACGCGTAAAAAACGATGGGCCGAGGCCCACCCTATGCGTTCGTGCGCGAGACGATCGCGTGAGCGAAGCGTTGCGCCGATCCCGGCGCATGCGCGAAGAACAGCGAAGGCTCGGTAAGCTCGAGCTCGAGCACGCATGGCGAACCGGCGTCGTCGCGGATCAGGTCGACGCGCGCGTAAAGCAACGGTTTGCCGAAAGGGATCGCCGCGAGCGTCCGCAACGCGACATCGATCTCGGCCGCGTCCGGTTCGCGCGGCGTGATGTGCTCGGTCGCGAAGAGCGCGCGCGTCGGGCCCTCGCCGCGACGCAGCAGCGGACCCTTGCGGATCGCATGGCTGAACGCGCCGTCGAAGAAGATCAGAGCGGTCTCGCCGCTGACGTCGATGCGGTCGAGATACGGCTGGAGCAGCACGCTGCGGTTCGCGTCGAGCAGCCGCTTCGCATGCTCCACGGCAGCATCGATCTCGTCGCGCACGTAGCGCTGCGCGTCGCGCGAACCCGCGCCGACGCTCGGTTTGACGACGAACTCGCCGACGCATCGATCGAGGAACCGCGACAGTGCGGTGCGCGGATCGTCGCCGGGCTCGACGAACGTGCTCGACACGGTCGGGATGTCCGTGCGCGCAAGATCGGCGAGGTAATGCTTGTCGCTGTTCCAGCGCACGACGCCCGGCGGGTTCGCGATCGTCGTAGCTTTCGCCGCGCGATCGATCCAGGCGAGGAATTCCGCCGGACGTTGCGTGTAATCCCACGTCGATCGCAGCAGCGCGAAATCGAAGCGCGACCAGTCGATCGCCGCGTCGTCCCATTCCGCTACCGCCGTGTCGGCTCCTGCTTCGCGCAGTGCCGCGGCCAACGGCGGCAGATCGTCGTCGAGATCCCGCGCGTGTCGAGCACGTTCGTCGAGCCCGGCGACGATCCGCGCACCGCACTGTCGCGGTTCCTCGATCGATGTGCCGGCGAGTTCGTCGTCAAGCCGAGC
>DASZWL010000395.1:0-1617 GCA_035546695.1 Rhodanobacteraceae bacterium
CACGCTTCCCGCGACGACACGGGCTCCGAACGTGTCGACCAGCGACTGTACGACCGGATCGCTCTGTAATGCGTCCTCGGCCGCCCGACGGCGCGAATTCTCGCTGCGCGCGCGCTGCTCGGCCGGGCTCTCGCCGTGGTCGTGCTCGCGCTCGAACCTGATCTTGACGCGTCCGCCGAGCACCGTGCCGAGCTTCTGTTCCATCTGCGAGACGACCGGCGCGGAAGCGAGATGCTCGTGCGCGGGTTTCAGCGCGAGCCGCACGAGCGAGCCTTCGATCGCGATCAGCGTCGTCTGCCGCGCGAACTGGCCGAGCGGGCCGCCGAGCTCGGCGCGGCGGATCAATGCTTCCCAATCGCTCGTCGTCGGCGACGCAACGTTCGCGGCGGTGCCATCCGTCGGCTCGACTTTCGACGATGCGGGCGGGATCGAAGCGTGAGGTGGCGCCGAAGATTCCGGCCGGTTTGCGGGCGGCACGGCGACGGCCGCCGGCGCGCGCGTCGCGTTCTTTGTCGATATTGCGGCGGTCGACGGTTTCGACGCGGACGTGGACTCGGCACCTGCGGGCACGAACGCGAGCATGCGGAGCAGCGTCATCTCGAAACCGACGCGCGGACTCGGCGCGAGCGGAAGATCGCGCCGTCCCGCGACGGCCATCTGATACCAGAGCTGCACGTCCTCGACGTTCACGCGACCGGCGAGCCCGAGCAGCGCCGCGTCGTCCTCGCCAGCCGCGCCCGGCACGAGTTGCAAGAGCTGGATGCGATGCAGGATGCCGGCAAGCTCGTCGAGCACCTGCCCGAAATCGGGCGCGAAGCTCGCGATGCGATCGATCTCCTCGAGCAGCGCCGCGCCGTCGCCATTCGCGAGAATGTCGAGCAGCACGCGCACGCGCGCGCGCTCGACCGTGCCGAGCATCGCGTGCACGTCGTCCGCGCGCAGCGCGCCGCCGCCGTGCGCGATCGCCTGATCGAGCAACGAAAGCCCGTCGCGCAGCGAGCCGTCGGCCGCGCGCGCGAGCACGTCGATCGCTTCCTCGTCGAACGCGACGCCTTCGG
This sequence comes from Rhodanobacteraceae bacterium, assembly GCA_035546695.1. GTDB lineage: Bacteria > Pseudomonadota > Gammaproteobacteria > Xanthomonadales > Rhodanobacteraceae > Dokdonella_A. The sequence goes on from DASZWL010000395.1 coordinate 1,059, forward strand.
CGCCGAGGATCTGCCGCATCTGCCCTTCGATCTGCTCGGGCGTGAGCCGCTTCAGGTTGAACTTGATGCAGCGCGAGAGCACCGTGACCGGCAGCTTCTGCGGATCGGTCGTCGCGAGCAGGAACTTGACGTGCGGCGGTGGCTCCTCGAGCGTTTTCAGGAGCGCGTTGAACGCGCTCTTCGAGAGCATGTGCACTTCGTCGATCAGATAGACCTTGTAGCGTCCGCGCGCCGGCGCGTATTGCGCGTTGTCGATCAGCTCGCGCACGTTGTCGATGCCGGTGTTGCTCGCCGCGTCGATCTCGAGCAGATCGACGAAACGTCCGGCGTCGATCTCGCGGCACGCGCCGCATTCGCCGCACGGGTTCGAGGTCGGGCCTTTCTCGCAGTTGAGCGACTTCGCGAAGATGCGCGCGATCGTCGTCTTGCCGACGCCGCGGGTCCCGGTGAACAGGAACGCGTGATGGAGGCGTCCGGAATCGAGCGCGTGCGCGAGCGCGCGCACGACGTGCTCCTGCCCGACCAGCTCGGAAAAGCGGCGCGGGCGCCATTTGCGCGC
>DASZWL010000396.1:0-8157 GCA_035546695.1 Rhodanobacteraceae bacterium
CAGGCCGCTGACCGGGATCAGCACGAGTTCCCAGAGCTTCGGGTAGTAGTTGACCGGCGCGACGAGCTCGAGCGACTTGAATACCGAGCCCGTCGCGACGAGCACGTACTCGCCGCGCAGGCCATACCACCACGCATCGAAGCCGCTCACGAGATTCGTGCGCGCCGCGAGGCAGAGGAACCAAGCGCCGATCGCGGCGATGATCGCGCGCTCCGATCCGCCGAGCGTTGCGAACCGGCGCGCGAGATAAACGGTCAGCGGCGTCTGTCGCGCGAGGATCGCCGGAATCGCGAAGAGCAGCGTCCACGCGCGCCAGGCCTGGACCGATCCGATCCCGAATGCGGACAACGTCCACGCGCCGAGACTCCAGAGCACGACGCCCGCGGCGGCACAACGCAGATAGCCATGTACGCCGGTCGCTCGCGGAATGCCGCAGAGCTTCGCGGCGAACGCGCCGGCGCCGATCAGCGCTTCGACGTAGAGCACGTCGACGAGCATCGGCAGGTCGACGTAGTGCCGGCGAAGATAGAATTCTCCGATCGCGACGAGCAGCAGCGCGCGCCAGAGCGCCGAGCGCACGACGCCGGCGACGACCGCGAGCAGCGCCGCGAGCGCGAGCACTTCGAGGCCGCCCTGCCAGGTTCGCGGCTGTGAGAGATGCCAGCCGAACGGACCTTTGTCGACGAGCTGGTCGATCACGATGCCGATGAACGCGATCGTGCCGGCCGCGATCAGCAGCGCGAGGACGTACGACGGCCACCGTTCGGAGATGCGCGGTGCGTTTGCGCCGGGCCGGACTCGGTTGTCAGCCGCGAAGGCCAAGCCGCTTGCGCTCCATGCGCCGCAGGAATTCGTCCATGATGCGACGATAGAGATCCTCGCCGAGATACGCATCCTCGACGCCCGCGTCGATCGAAGGGTTGTCGTTGACCTCGATGATCGCGAGCCGGTCGCTCGACTGCTTGAGATCGACGCCGTAGAGCCCGTCGCCGATCGCCGCCGTCGCCCGGAGCGCGAGCTTGACGACGTCGGCCGGCGCCTCGCGCACCGGCAGCGTCTCGAAACCGCCCGATTTCGCGCTGCCTTTCGCGGCGTGGTTGTAGATCTGCCAGTGCCCGCGCGACATGTAGTACTTGCACGCGTAGAGCGGCTCGCGATTCAGAATGCCGATGCGCCAGTCGAACTCGGTGAACATGAATTCCTGCGCGAGTACGAGCGCGGTGTGCTGGAAGAGATCCTCGACGGCGGCCTTCAGCCGCTCGGCGTTCTCGACCTTGACGATGCCGCGCGAGAACGATCCGTCCGGAATCTTCAGCACGATCGGAAAACCGAGCAGATCCGGCAATTCCGCGAGCTTCTTCGGCTCGTCGCGATAGAGGATCTCGGTCTTCGGGGTCGGCAGCTTCCTCGCCTTCATGAGATCGTGCAGGTAGATCTTGTTCGTGCACTTCAGGATCGAAGACGGATCGTCGATGACGACCATGTCTTCCTTTTCCGCCTTGTTCGCGAAGCGGTACGTGTGGTTGTCGAGCGCGGTCGTCTCGCGGATGAAGAGGCCGTCGTATTCGGCGAGACGCGTGTAGTCGTTCTTCGTGATCGCGTCGACCTCGATGCCGAGCTCGGCGCCGGTCTCGACGAACTGCTTCAGCGCGCGCTTGTTCGACGGCGGCATCGGGTCGTTCGCGTCGCAGAGCATCGCGAGATCGAAGCGGAACTTGCGCCGCGCGCGCGGTTTTCGCCAGAGTTTCTTCGAGAACTTGTCGAGCGCCTGCGCGAACGCGTCTTCCTGCGGATCGGACAGCGTGTGCAGGCCCGTCGGCTTGATCGCACTGATCTGCCAGACGCGCTCGCGCTCGAACTCGATGCGCAGGATCGGGCACGGGAACGTCTCGAACACCTGCCGCGCGATGTCCTCGAGCGATTCCGACGAAGTCTCGCCGAAGTAGACGAGCACGCCGAAGTCGGTCGTGTCGCGGCCGCCGTCGGGCAGGAACTTCGAGAGCTTCTGATTGAGATCCTCGATGTCGAGGCCGTACAGCGAGCGGCGGCGCAGATCGTTGATCGCGCGCACCGAAGGAATCACCTTGTGCCCGCGCGCCTCGGCAAGCAGCGAGACATAGTAGCCGGTGCCGAGATACTTGTAGCTCCGGCAGAGGTTGATGACCTGCGTGCGCTCGTCGTCGGCGCCGACCGGTTCCTTGAGGTAATCCTGCGCGGTGACGACGTTGTCCGACGGGTAGTACGAGCCCCAGTCCGACGCTTTCTCGACGACGATGACGAGCCGGCTCATGCGTTCGGATCAGCGAAGGCTGAGGAAGTCGCCGCGGTGCGGGGCAGGGGCAGGGAGTGCGGTCGGCATGCGTGCGGCGCGGAGTTTGGCACAACCGAGCGCGTCCGTGCATTCGGCTTTCGCGACGGCTGCAACGTCTTTACGAGCACCGTTGCGAGCGGCGCATGCGTCGACTAGGCTCGCCGCCGTGCCGCGACTCGCCGTCCCCGTCCAGACTTCCCGCATCCGGCGCGCGCGGGGCACCGATCTCGCCGCGCTGGTCGCGCTCGAGAACTGCGTCTTCACCGCCGACCGGCTGAGCGCGCGGCAGTGGCGGCATCATCTGCGTAGCCGCTCGGCCGACGTGCTTGTTGCCGATCGCGATGGCTCGATCGTCGGCGCGGCGGTCGTGTTCTTCCACGCCTCGCACCGGATCGCGCGGCTCTATTCGATCGCGATTGCGCCCGAAGCGCGCGGCGCCGGTCTCGGCGAAGCCTTGCTGGCGACGGCGGAACGCTTCGCCGTAAAGCGCGGCTCGAGCGCGATGCGGCTCGAAGTGCGCGCCGACAACGTCGCCGCGCAGCGGCTTTACGAGAGCCGCGACTATCGACGATTCGGCGTTCGACGCGGCTACTACGAGGACGGCGCCGATGCGCTGCGGTACGAGAAGGCATTCGCGCCGGCGCATGTCCGCTCGCCGAGTTGCGCGAGACGCACCGCATGAAGCGTCAGTCCTTCTCGTCCTTCAGCAGAAGGCCGGTCGTCGCGTCGACGTCGACGTCCCAGTCTTTGCCGTCGCGATCGGTGACGTCGGCTTCGTAGATGTAGCCGCCGTTCTTGCGCTCGACCTCGCCGCTCTTGACTCGGCCGCCCTGGTGCGTCGCGAGCGCCGCGGCCTGAAGCTTGTCGAGCGGCAGGACGCGGCCGGATTTGACGAGCGGATCGAGCTCGGCCGGAGAGAGATCTTCGGCGTACGCGACGCCACTCGCGAGGAAAGCCGTGGCAACGCCGGCGGCGATCAGCCAGTTCGTTTTCATGGGACGAATTTCCGAGTAGCAGCGCGTATCGCGCCAAGCCGCATTCTCGGAACGCGCGCCTGAACCGAGCGCGGCGGACCGGCGCGGCGATTCAGCCCGATTTCATTCTCGGAACCACGATGCGCGCGAGATGCGGTTCGGGCGATGTCACCCTCGCGCGCAGCCTTCGCGACGCGCCGGCGATCACCACTTCATCGCGCGAATCTTCTCGGCCGTCTCCGCATCGGCCGGGCGCGCGACGAGTCCGCCTGCGGCCGCGAGCGTAACGTCGAAGCGTCCGCCGTCGACGAGCGGCAGATACGCGCCGCTGCCGTAGTCGGCGTCGATCCACGGCAGCCACTGCGGAAACGCGTGCTTGATCTGCCAGAGATCGATCGTGCTCGCGCTCGACAGCGCGACGACGCTCTTCGGCGTCTCGGCTTCCTTCGCGGCGTCGCGCCAGCGGCCGCTCAGCCGGTCGAGCCGATAGAGCACCGGCGCGCCGAGCACGACGGCGCGCGGATCCCATTTGATGACGCGCGCATCGAGCTGCCATTCGTCGCCTTCGAGCTCGACGGAGCGGCGCGAGCCGTCCGGCAGATCGATGTCGACCGCATAGCGCGGCGCAGCGAGCTGGTGCGTTTCGATCGTCGCGACGAGCGCCTCTGCGGTCAGCCGGCGATAGCCGAGGATCGCGGTGCCGCCGAGCGCGCCGATCAGCGCGAGCAGCACGAACACGAGCGACCACAACGCGCGATGGCAGGCCGCGAAGCGCCGTCGCGCGCGCCAGTGCCGCCGCGCGCCGCCGGCGTGGCCGAACGCGATCAGGAGGCACACGATCGCAAACCCGAAGCAACCGATCAGAAACGGCGTCAGCGGCATGGCGCGCAGCATAGCCGTTCGGCGCCGCGATCGCAGGGCTATACTGACGCCATGAACCCCCAAAGGAATACGATCGCGCTCGCGATGCTGCTGATGCTCGCGAGCCTCGTCGCGGCCTGCGGCAACAAGGGTCCGCTCGTGAAGCCGAATGCGACGAGCCAGCCGACGCCCGCGACGACGCCGGCCACGCCGGCCAGGCCCGCCGCGACGGACGGATCGTGAGGCGCGCGATCGCGTGGCGCTCCGCTTCAGCAAGATGCATGGGCTCGGCAACGATTTCGTCATCGTCGATTGCCGCGCGGCGCCGCTCGCACTCGATGCGGCGGCGATGCGGAAGCTCGGCGATCGCCACTTCGGCGTCGGCTTCGATCAGCTGCTGACGATCGAGCGTGCACGCGATGCGGACTCCGCGTTTGCGTACGGCATCTGGAACACCGACGGTTCGCGGGCGCGCCAGTGCGGCAACGGCGTGCGTTGCGTCGCGCGCTGGCTCGTGCGCGACGGCGCTCTGGCCGAAGGCGCTTCGGTGCGGCTCGAGAGTCCGTCCGGTCCGGTCGCGGTCGATCTGCTCGGCGACGGCCGCGTCCGCGCCGCGATGGGCGAGCCGGATTTCACGCCATCCGCGATTCCGTTCGTAGCCGACGACGAAGCGCGTGACGCGCGCTACCGGATCGACGTCGCCGGCCGCGAAGTCGAGATCGGCGCGGTCTCGATCGGCAATCCGCACGCGCTCGTCGAAGTCGACGACGTCGACGCGGCGCCCGTCGAAGCGCTCGGCCCGCAGATCGAGCACGCGGGCGCGTTTCCCGAGCGCTGCAACGTCGGCTTCGCCGAGGTGCGCTCGCGCTCGGCGATCCGTCTTCGCGTCTGGGAGCGCGGCGTCGGCGAGACGCTCGCCTGCGGCAGCGGCGCCTCGGCGGCCGTCGCGGTGTTGCATCGGCGCGGCAAGGTCGATAATGAGGTCGCCGTCGCGCTGCCGGGCGGCGAGCTTCAAATACGCTGGAACGGCCCCGGCGAAACGCTGTGGATGACGGGACCGGCAACGTTCGTCTTCGAGGGGGAATGGCATGGCTGATCTGAGCGTCAAGGAAGGCCTCGATGCGATGGAGGTCGCGAGTTATCTGCGCCGGCATCCGGATTTCCTCGGCGAGTTTCCCGACATTGCGCTCGCGCTCGTGCTGCCGCGCGAGCAGGGCCAGGCCGCCTCGCTCGCGAGCTATCAGCTCGACGTGCTGCGCGACAAGAACCGCGAGCTGAACCGCCGGCTGCACGAGCTGATCGAGATCGCGCACGAGAACCAGTTGCTGATGGTGCGCGTGCACACGCTGACGCTCGCGCTGATGCGCGCGACGTCGCTGCCCGAGACATTGAACGCGCTCGTCGCCGCGCTGACCGAGGATTTCGACACCGATCTGGTGCGCGTCGTGCTGTTCCGCACCGATCCCGATCTTCCGGCCGCCGAGTGGCTGCTTGTCGAACCCGATGGCGCGTCGGCGCTGCCGGCGTTCGCGGAATTCCTGAAGCGCGCCGAGCCGCTTTGCGGACGATTGCAGCAGGACAAGCTCGACTCACTGTTCGGCTCGCGCGTCGGCGAAGTCGCATCGGCCGTTCTGCTGCCGGTCGACGGCGTCGGCATGCTTGCGGTCGGAAGCCCCGACGCGAACCGATTCCATCCGGGCATGGGCACGGTGTTTCTGAAGCTGATCGCCGAAGCGGTCGCCGCCGCTGTCGCGCGCTTCGCGCCGGAGCGATGAAGCACTTTGATGCCATAGGGTGGGCTTCAGCCCACCATCGTCGATATCCGACGATTCGGCGATGCACGTCGTTGCACGGTGGGCTGAAGCCCACCCTATGGGCTTCGTTTCGGATGTGGCGATGAGCGCCGCGCTCGCGCCGAGGGTCGATGCGTTCCTCGCGTATCTGCGCGTCGAGCGCCGCTACTCGCCGAGCACGATCGATCATTACGGACGCGCGCTCGCGACGCTCGTCGAATTCGCCGAATCGCACGCGCTCGCGCGCTGGCGCGACCTGCGTCCCGCGCAAGTTCAGGGCCTGCTCGCGAGCGAGCATCGTCGCGGCCTCGCGCCGACGTCGCTGCGCAGCCTCGCCTCGGCCTGGCGCAGCTTCTTCCGCTGGCTCGCGCGCGAAGGCGAAGTCGAGGTCAATCCGGCGACGGGACTGCGCTCGCCGCGCGTCCAGCGCAAGCTGCCGCAGGTGCTCGATGCGGACGAGATGGCGGCACTCGTCGAAGTGCCCGGCGACGATGCCGAAGCCGTTCGCGATCGCGCGCTGCTCGAGTTGCTCTATTCGAGCGGACTTCGCGTCTCGGAATTGTGCGGCGTGCGCTGGCGCGATCTCGATGCCGACGGCGGCTTCGTGCGCGTGACCGGAAAGGGCTCGAAGACGCGCATCGTGCCGGTCGGCTCGAAAGCGCTCGCGGCGCTCGCGGCGTTGAAAACCCAGGATCTGCCCGACGATTCCGATCCGCTCGTGCGCGGCCGCGGCGGCAAGCCATTGACGCCGAACGGCGTGCGTGCGCGGCTCAAGCGCCGCGCGCAGCAGCAGGGCGTCTGGAAACGTGTCTATCCACATCTGATGCGACATTCGTGCGCAAGCCACCTGCTCGAATCGTCGGGCGACTTGCGCGCGGTGCAGGAGCTGCTCGGTCACGCCGACATCGGCACGACGCAGATCTATACGCATCTCGATTTCCAGCATCTCGCGAAGGTGTACGACGCGGCGCATCCGCGTGCGAAGCGGAAGGTGACGACGGACTGAGCCCGTCATCCCCGCGAAAGAGGGGACCCAGCGCCTTCTGGCGCGCGCAAAGGCGCTAGATTCCCGCTTTCGCGGGAACGACGGGGGTTGGTTTCACCGTCTCGTTCCCCAAATCATCGTCTCCTCGAGAGATTGCCGATGTCCGACACCTTCCACGCCACCACCATCGTCTCCGTCCGCCGCGGCGAGCGCGTCGTCATCGGCGGCGACGGGCAGGTCACGCTCGGCAACACGGTCATGAAGGCGAACGCGCGCAAGGTGCGCCGGCTCGGCAAGGGCGACGTGCTGGCCGGATTCGCCGGCGCGACGGCCGATGCGTTCACGCTGTTCGAGCTCTTCGAGCAGAAGCTCGACAAGCACGGCGGCAACCTGACGCGCGCGGCGGTCGAGCTCGCGAAGGACTGGCGGACGGAGCGAAGGCTCGGGAAGCTCGAAGCGCTGCTCGCAGTCGCGGACAAGTCGACCTCGCTGATCATTTCGGGCAACGGCGACGTGCTGGAACCCGAAGACGGTCTGATCGCGATCGGTTCGGGCGGGCCGTACGCGCTCGCGGCCGCGAAATCGCTGCTGATGCATACCGAGATGGCGCCGCGCGCGATCGTCGAGAACGCGTTGAAGATCGCGGGCGATATCTGCATTTACACGAATCACAACGTCACGATCGAAGAGCTGGGAATGGAGAATAGGGAATAGGGAATTGGCAACACACGCCCTGACTATTCCCGATTCCCTATTCCCGATTCCCATCATGTCTGAACTCACCCCGCGCGAAATCGTCAACGAGCTCGACCGCTACATCATCGGCCAGAACGCCGCGAAGCGCGCGGTCGCGATCGCGCTGCGCAACCGCTGGCGGCGCATGCAGCTCGATCCGGCGCTGCGCGACGAGGTGACGCCGAAGAACATCCTGATGATCGGGCCGACCGGCGTCGGCAAGACCGAGATCGCGCGCAGGCTCGCCGCGCTCGCGAACGCGCCGTTCATCAAGGTCGAGGCGACGAAGTTCACCGAAGTCGGCTACGTCGGCAAGGACGTCGAGCAGATCGTGCGCGACCTCGCCGATTCGGCCGTCAAGATGGCGCGCGAGCAGGCGAAGTCGCGCGTGCGCTCGCAGGCGGAGGATCGCGCCGAGGATCGCATCCTCGATGCGCTCTTGCCTCGTCGTCAGGGCGTCGGCTTCGCGAACGAGCCCGTGCAGAGCGAGCCGCGCGA
>DASZWL010000397.1:0-9645 GCA_035546695.1 Rhodanobacteraceae bacterium
CCGCCGGACGACCCCGGCGCAGTCCTCCGACGCCCACGACGGCAGTCTGACCATGGCCAAGCGACGGATGCCGAACCCTGACGCATCCGCCCGACGCGAGGCCTGACGAACCGAGGATCCGAAGATGACTGCCAGGAACGCCGCCGCCGATGTGCTCGCCGCGGTCAACGTCATGACGCATGCCCGCGATGCCTGCGCGCGGCTCAATCCGCTCAGCGCTCCGATGACGCTGCATCAGCTGCAACAACGCGCCGATATGATCGACAAGGTGATCCGCGCGCGCTCGAAGCTGCAGCAGCTGCGAAATCGGGCCGCGGCACTCGAGGACGCGCTGGCGCGTTTCAAGGCGCGCCGCATGGAGCAATGCGCATGATCGGACCCGGAGAGAACCGCTACGGGATGTCGCCGCGTCAGGCGATTTCGATCTGCATCGCATGCGCGACGCTGATCCTCGCGCTGTTCGCGATGCTGCCGGAAGGCTGAGTCGACGCAATCGGGCGACGGAACCACCCGCCGGGACGAAGAAGCCGGCACAAGGCCGGCTTCTTCAGTAGACGACCGATATCGCGAACGCCTTCGTCACGCACGCTCGGCGCGATGTCGATTCCGGCGGCGCTTGCGATTCTTCGCCGCCTGCGTCTTTTCGCTGCCGTTCTTGCCGTGTTGATGCGCCTGATGCGAATGCCTCGGCAGGTTCGCTCGGGCCGCGCCTGCTTTCGCCGGCGTGCCGTCCACACGAAGCGGCTGCGCGGTTTCGAAACCTGCGATCGGCTCGATCGCGATGTCCTGTTTCAGGAGGCGCCGGATCTCGCGCAGACGGCCTTCTTCCTCGTGCGACACGAGCGAGATCGCGAGACCTTCGGCACCGGCGCGCCCCGTGCGGCCGATGCGATGGACGTAGTCCTCGGCGACCATCGGCAGCTCGTAATTGATCACCATCGGCAACTGGTCGATGTCGAGCCCGCGCGCTGCGATATCGGTCGCGACGAGCACCGCGACCTTGCCGCTCTTGAAATCGGCGAGCGAGCGCGTGCGCTGGTTCTGGCTCTTGTTGCCGTGGATCGCGGCGGCGCGAAGGCCCGCCTTGACGAGCGTCTTCGCGAGCTTGTCCGCGCCGTGCTTCGTGCGGCCGAACACGAGCGTCTGGCGCGCGTCGTTCGCAAGAAGATGCAGCAGCAGATCGCGCTTCATCGCCGCATCGACCGGATGCACGCGATGCGTGACCGTCGAAGCGACGCTGTTCGGCTTCGCGACCTGGATCTCGACCGGTTCGCGCATGAATTGCGCCGCGAGCGTCTTGATCTCGGGCGCGAACGTCGCCGAGAAGAGCCACGTCGTCCGCTGCTTCGGCAGCGCGCCGAGAATGCGCCGGATCGCGGGCAGAAAGCCCATGTCGAGCATGCGATCGGCTTCGTCGAGCACGAGCAGCTCGATGCCGGAAAGATCCACGCTGCGGCGGTCGATGTGATCGATCAGCCGGCCCGGCGTCGCGACGAGAATCTCGACACCGCGGCGCAGCGCATCGACCTGCGGCTGCATGCCGACGCCGCCGAACACCGTCGTCGAGCGCGCGCCGAGATGGCGGCCGTACGTCCGCACGCTGTCATGCACCTGCGCAGCGAGCTCGCGCGTCGGCGTCAGCACGAGCGCGCGCGGCGTTTTCGGAGAAGCCGCGCGCCGAGCGGAAACGTACAGACGCTGCAACATCGGCAGCGCGAACGCCGCGGTCTTGCCGGTGCCGGTCTGCGCGCCGGCGAGGAGATCGCTGCCTTCGAGCGCAACCGGAATCGCCGCGGCCTGGATCGGCGTCGGCTCGATGTAGCCTTCGTCGGCGAGCGCGCGCAGCAGCGCGGGCGCGAGCCCGAGAGTTTCAAAAGTCATGATGGGTTTAGCTCCAAAAAATCCGCGCACGAATGCGCGGGATTCCGATCGTCTCGATCGGAACCGACCCGGAGCGTTCCCTGGAACCGCGCTGCGAGCGAAATGATGATGTCGGATCGGCCCGAGCGGGCGAACGATTCCGGGTTTGGCGCGACGAAGCCGAGCGGCGTGGACGATGCGGGCCCGTGAATCGGGTGCCCGGATGAATTCGTCCGTAGGGAAAATCGCGAAGACGGCGCTACAAACGGGAGCGATTCTACCGCAGAAGGCGGCGTCGCGTCACGCGCTGGCTCCTCCGGCTTCGGAAGCGCCTTTGCATCGGCGAGCACATTGGCTTCCTCGCACGCGAGCATCATGGCTCTAAACGGCCGGCGTGCACCTCGCATCCTAGATCTCGTTCAGTGAGCACGGAGGTGTTTCGATGACTGCCGGCATTCGCTTCTTCGTTCTGGTTTGCGGCATCGCGGTCGCCGTCTTCGCATTGGCGAAGGACGCGGCGCAGATTCCGGTCGATAAACGGAGGCAGGGCATCCTCACGGAGAAGCCCGAGACGAAAGTCGGCAAGGTCGACAAGGATCGCCTCGTCGTCCATCGCATTGACGTCGTCGACGACGACGGAACGATTCGCCTGACGCTGGCCTCGCCGACGCCGCCGCCGATCATCGACGGCATCCAGTACAAGCGCGCATTTCCGGCCTCCGGCATCACGGTGTTCGACAAGGCCGGCAACGAGCGCGGCGGATTCGGCGTCGCCGACATCGACGGAAGCGCCGTCGTCACCGCGCAGGATCACGTCAACGGCGACGCGATCGGCTGGCGCATCATGCCGGACGGCTCGATCTCGTTCGTGATGAACGAGCGCGGGGCGATCCGGCGCGAGCCGGATCTCGGCAATCACATCGTTCCGGCGACGGGAAATCCGACGCGCATCCGGTTGACCGTCGCGGCGGACGGCACGCCCGCAATCGCGCTGAGCGACAAGGAAGACCATCCGCGCCTGCAACTGACGGTGAACAAGGAAGGCTTCGGCGCGATCGAATTCCTCGATGCGCGAGGGAATGTCGTCGACAGCATCGTGCCGGAAGCGGATTCGCGACGCAGTCGGCACCGATAGCGGCGAAGTCGAGCTGAAACGCGGAAGTCGAACGGGATGTCGCCGACCGGCGACGCTCACGCCTTGTAATAGAACCGCTGCAGGTACGCCTTCAATTCCGCGTAAGCATGATCCCGCGCTTCACGTGCTTTCCTGGCAGCCATGAGCCGCAGATTGAATTCGGCGAGACCGAATCGAGGTTCGTGATTCAGCCGGGCAAGCTTTGCCAGCGCCGCGCGCTCTGCCGCCTTCGCCGCTTCGAGACGTTCTTCGAGCTCGCGCAGCCTGGTCAACGCGTCGGTCACTGGGCACCGCTGTCGAATGGAGGAACACGTTCCGGCTTCCGGTCCCGATGCCTCGCGAATATCGGCAAGCCCGGCGAGATCAGGACGACCGGATCGCGGCAGAGGGTCCATCCATTATCGCACTTACGAAAAAGCCGGCTCGACGGCCGGCTTTCTGTAAAGCTTTGATTCGATTGGTGGGCGGTATAGGGATCGAACCTATGACCCCTACCATGTCAAGGGAGGTTTGCATACTTTCAGGAAACGCCATACACTTGAAACGCCGTGATTTTAGACACCATCCGATCCGGTAAACCCCATCCAGTTTAGGATTCTTTTAGGATTGAGCGCTGACGTGGACCGAATCGACACCGTAGCGGGGCAGGACCGGCTCAAGCCGCGTAGGGCGATCTACTGGCACCGGCTCGGCGTCGGCAGGCACGTCGGAGCGCGCAAGGAGACGGCCGCTGCGCCGCTCCTGTGGTTCGCGAGGCACTACGCGCCGGGACGGAAGACACCGCAGCTACAGCGCCGCCTAGGCGACTTCGCGGCACTGGATCGCTCGCAGCGGTTCTCTGCCGCCGTACGCGAGGCGCAAGGATGGTTCGAGCACGTTGACGTCGGCGGGCACGGGAAAACGCAAACCGTCGCGCAGGCTGCGAAGAAGTACATCGAGCACGCGCAGCAAGAGAGGGGTAAGGCGACACCGCTGCTCGACATGGAAGGGCACGCGCGCCGGCTGATCGAGAACGACCCGATCGCCGCGCTGCCCCTCGACAAGCTCACGCGAAACGCCGTCGCTGAGTGGCGCAAGCGGATTATCGCGCGCCCGGTCGCGCCGCCGAAGGGAAAGCCGAAGGCGAAGCCTCGCCAGCGCAGCGCGGCGACGATCAACAGGGAGCTAGGATTCATCGGCGCGGTGCTGAATTTCGCGAAGGACAGCGGTCTCGTGACCGTCGACACCTGGACCGCGAACCTGCGACCGCTCCGGGTCGTGGATCCTGCGCGCGAGGTCTACATTGACCGCAAACAGCGCGCCGCGCTCGTCGCCGCCCTCCCCGCTGACATTGCCGCGCTCGTCCGCTGCATGACGCTGATCCCGCTGCGCCCCGGCGCGGTCGCGGCTCTCGAGGCCGGCGACTTCGATGCCACCAAGCGCACACTGCACGTTCGCGTCGACAAGGCGCACGCGGATCGCAAGATTCCCCTGCCGGAGACCACGGTCGCATTCCTACGCGAACAGGCGAAAGGCAAGACGCCGCGCGCGCCGCTGTTCCCGCGCGAGGACGGCCGGAAGCTCACGAAGGACGACTGGAAAGCACCGGTCCGTGATGCCGTTCGCAAGGCGAAGCTGCCGCGCGAAACCGTGCTGTACAGCGTCCGACACAGCGTAATTTCCGACGCGATCGCGGCCGGCGCGGACGTGCTGACGGTCGCGAGAATCAGCGGCACGTCGCTCCAAATGATTCAGAAATTCTACGGGCACCTCGTGGGAGATCGCGCGCGGGACGCGATGGAGAAATTGGCGTGAGTGGCAGACTCCTGATGCGTGCCCGGATGATGGGCGACCCCGGCGCATGGGCCGAAGCGCTCGCGCGTTTCGACGAGGGGCGCCCCGATCTGCTCGCCGCGATGCTCGGCGCACTCGCCGCCGATCCGGTCAAGTGGTCGCGCCCGTTCGGGAAGGCGCCGCCAGATGTCGCGAAGGCCATCGGCGAGATCGTCGCCGGCAAGCGCAAGCCGGAGACGCGCGGGCGCAAGAAAGGTGATGTGCCGCGGGACGTTCGCCGCGCTGCAGTCGAGCGGTATATCCGTCTCCGTGACGTGCGCGACGACTTGTTGCGCGGCGCGTCCGCCGTCGACAAGAGGCACATCCGCGCCGACTTCGACACGGAATCGCATGCCATCGCCGATAGCGCCGGCATGAACATCGAAACGCTAAAGAAGCTGGCGCAGCCATCGCAACGCGGTACGAAATAGCAACGTATTTCATTCCATCGGATTTAGAAGGCCCGCTGTCACCATTCGCACCGTCCGCGCAACAAATGCGCCGCCGGAGCGAATCACGTGCAGACAAAAACCGAAGCCGACGACACCAATAGCATCCGTCGTCGCAGAATCAGCATTACCGAAACCGAACACCGCGACTATGCGGCGATCGTCCGCCCTCGCGATGCGTTTGCGATCACGGGCGAATCCGCATCCTCGTATGACCGCGGAGTGCGTAACGGAACGCACGTCCCATTCTTCCCAATCGGCGCGCGGCGAGTCGGCGCTTTCTACGGCGAGTTGATCGAAGGCAACCGAGCCCGCGCGGCTGGCCTTTCCGAAGACGCGCTGCGCGCCCTGGTACGCGAGCTGCTCGCACGGCGTGCGCTGTACGCGCCGAAGGCGGCCGCGTGAACTTCCCCTGGTCGCAACCCGAACCCGCTCGCACACCCGCGCCTGCGTCGAAGCTGCAACCGAAGCCGCGCGCGGAAGACATCGCGGCGCGCGTCGAAAAGTACCGCGACCGCCTCAAGCGCGGCGGGATCCTTCTCGTCGTCGAGCCGGATGGCCGATTCCGCACCGACCCGGTGCGCGACGTACTCGCCGCGGTCATGACCGCGCCCGTGGGATCGGTCGTCACCGTCCGCGCCGACAAGGTCACGGACGAGGTGCGCGCCGTCGCTGAGCGGCGTGGCGTCGAGCTGGTCGAGGTCTCCGCCGCGTGACACCGCCACTGCTCGAAACCGCGCTGAAATACGCCGAGCGCGGTTTCCGTGTCTTCCCGCTGCGCGACAGCGGCGACGACGGCAATCGCAAGCTTCCGCAGCACAAGGACTGGCCGAACGTCGCGACGTGTGACGCCAAAACCATCCGCCGATGGTGGATGCTCACGCCTGGCGCGGGCATCGGGATCGCGACTGGCGCCGGGCTGCTCGTGCTCGATATCGATCGCAAGAACGGGAAAGACGGCGACGCTTCGCTCGCGGCGCTGATCGCCGAGCACGGCGAATTCCCGGCGACGTTGAGCGCGACGACACCGAACGGTGGGACGCACTACTACTTGCGCGGCCCGGCCGACCTTCGCAACAGCGCGTGCAAGATCGGAGACGGGCTCGACATCCGCGCCCATCACGGCTACGTCGTCGCGCCGAGCCATGCGCGCTGCGGCAGCGGCTATGCCTGGCGGAACGACGAGGAAATCGCGGACGCGCCGCTGTGGCTCGTCCATGCGGCGATGGCGCACGAAAAGCGCGAACCGGTCGAGACCGCGCCAGCGGTCAAGGTCGACGCGAAGCTCGCGGCCGAGATTCGTTCGGCGGCCAACGCGCTGAACCCCGACGATTACGACACCTGGATTTTCGTCGGGCACGCGCTGTTCTCTCTCGGCGCGTTCGGCCGGGAAGTGTGGCTCACATGGTCGCAACAGTCGGCGAAGTGGCAACCGTCCGACGCGCGCCGGTGGGAGACGTTCGCAGCATCGCAAATCGAATATCAGGCGCTTTTCGCTCGAGCGCAGCGCCAAGGCTGGTGCAACCCGATGGCGGGCTCGTCGGCGGCATCGGTTGCGACGAGTGCCGAGCCGCCGATCTCGACGCTCGTCGACGTTGCGATCCCGCACGACTTCATGACCGCCGACCTTCCGCCGCCGCGGTTCGTGATCGTGCCCGGCGTTCCCGCAGACGAGGTAACGCTGTGGAGCGGCAACGGCGGCAGCGCCAAAACGACAACGGTCGAAACCATCGGCGCGCACGGCGCGTGTTCGCGCGAGTTTGCGGGGTTCAAGATGCTCGGCGACAACCGTCGCGTCGTGATCGTTACGCTCGAAGACCCCGCGCCGGTCGTCCTGCACCGCCTACAACGTACTGCGCGAGCCCACAAGCTTGATGTGCACGCGCTACGCGAAAACCTAACGGTGCTCGATGGAACGCGCGGAGACGCCACGCTGATGCGTAGGGACAGGCATTCGGGGGGCCTCGTCGAGACGAAGACCTTGTGCGACCTCCGCGAGCGCGTGCGGCAGCTCGCGCCGGCGCTCGTCGTCGTCGATGGCGTCAGCGACGGCTACGCTGGCGAAGAAAACGACCGCCACGAGGTCCGCGTCTTCGTGCGCACGCTCGCGCAAATGGTGCGCGAGATCGGCGCCGGCCTGATCCTGCTTCAACACATCGACAAGGCGGCCGTCCGAAACGGCGCGAAAAACAACAGCACCTACTCTGGCTCGACGCAGTGGCACAACTCGGCCCGCTCGCGCTTCGCGCAGGTGAAGGGTGATGATGGGACGGTCACCATCACGCACGAAAAGAACAATCGCGGTCCGCTCGCGCCACCGATCACGCTGCGCTGGAACGCCGACGGCGTGCTCGTGCCGGTTGAGGCCGCAGGAGACGGCGCACACGGCGCGGCTGCGCTCGTGGCGTCCGCAGATGCCGAGCATGTGTACACGGCGCTTGTAGCCGCGCAGAGCTCGTCTGTGAACGTGCCGACAGGACGCGTCGGCGCATCGACCGCGCAAAACGTACTAGCGACGTGTGGTTTGCCGCCGATGCTCTGCGGTGCAGCCGGCCGTCGCCGCTTCTGGGCCGCCGTCGATTTCCTGCTGTCGCAGGGGTGCGCCGAATGCGCCGAATACGTGACCGAGCAACGCAAGCCGCGCGTGCGTCTCGTGCCGATTGTTGCGCCGAATGTGCGCTGCGCCGAATCCCCTATAACCCCTGTGCATTCGGCGCACGGGGTGCGCGCCGATGCGCCTAATTGCGCCGATTCCGATTCGGCGCGCATTCGGCGCAATTCGGCGCAGAGCAATAAACCCCGCCGCGATCACGCGGCCTGACCTGAAACCCCCACCGAAAGGACCGAAGAAAATGTCTGACACCGAACCCACCCCGGGCCTGCCGCTCGACGGACTCCTCGCTGCCGGCGCCGACGTCGGCGCCTGGTGCGTGCCGCACTCGAATCGCATCGTCTTGAGCAAAAATCCGATTGTTAAGACGCCGTGGGAGGGTGCGCCGCCCTTGAACCTGTCGGACCTGCCGTTCACCGATCAGGAAACCCTCTCGCAGCCGCCGAGCGGTGACTTGAGCGATTTCCGCAACGCGCTTGGCGCGGTCGCTGCCCGGACGCTCTTTGATCACAGGCGCGCGCACGAGAAAAACCACTCCGATCGGCGCATCGGACCCGAGGTGCTTTCGGAGCGCGAGCGAGCGAATGACGCCGCGGCCTGGCGCGAAGTCGCGCGTGCGAGCGCCGATCTCGCGATGCACGAGGGGCAGGTGCTCGGCGAGACGCGGGCGCATCTTTCCGTCGGCGCAGCCGCCGATGCGAGTGAGGCAACAAGCGACGCGGAGATTCGCGGCTTCCTGCGCGCGCTGTCTTCCGAGGCGCGACTCAACGCGATGCGTCAGGACCCGACCATCCTGCGCGCGGCCCTTCGATCGCCGGTTTTGGCGGGACTCTCGGACGCCGAAAAGCCGTTCGCGGATGCGGCCTGGCGGCGCCACCGCGACGCGGCCGATCCCGCGACGGCGGCGCGGATCGCCGAAGCTGCCGAGCGCTGCAAGTGGGCGCGCGGCGCGATCAATTCCTGCGCGAAAGTTCTCGCGTCGGAGACGACGACAAAATCCGAAGAAGTTTTGCGCGCTGTCGACATGGCGGACTGCGAGCGAATCTCGCGGCTCGTCGCCATCGACGGCGCCAACAAATTTTTTCTGCGCGCGGCCTGATCGCTGATCCGAGCAACGACACATGAGCGAACGAAAACCCCGCGGCCGACCGTTCAAACCCGGCGAGTCCGGCAACCCTGCCGGACGACGACCGGGCGCGCCGGATCGTCGAAACGAGCTGAAAGAACTGCTCGGCACGCATTCGCAAGCGCTGATCGAGGCCGCGGTCGCGCAGGCGTTGAACGGCGAAACGTCCGTCATGGTCGCTCTGTTGCATCGCCTTGTGCCGGTCGCGAAGTCGGCGCGTGATCCGATCGAACTGCCCGCGCTCGCGGCAGCGACAACGCCGGCCGATCAAGCGCGCGCGATCGTCGCCGAGGTCGCGGCCGGGCGCATCAGTCCGGACGTCGCGGCGGAACTGCTCGCCGGCGTCGCGAACGCGGCGCGCATCGTAGAAAGCGCGGAGCTGATCGAGCGCATTGCGAAGCTCGAAGCTGCAGCGGCACGTCGTGGCAGCGACGGAGCGCGCGATGCGTGACGCATTGCGCCGGCGCCTCGAACGGCTCGAATCCGCGCTCGCCGCGCGCGGGCCGATCGCGCCCGCGCTTATCTGGCGCTGCGGTCCGGAAGTCACGGCGGCTGATCGTCGCGCGGCTGCGAACGCGGCCGGAGAACGCGGCATGCCGGACGCGGTAATCGTTTTCGTCCGCACCGTCGACGCATCGCGCCCCGATCGTCA
>DASZWL010000398.1:0-1673 GCA_035546695.1 Rhodanobacteraceae bacterium
GCGGCTTCGGCAGCCGACTCGCGCCACAGCAGCGCCGCGAACGCGAGCATCGCCGGTACGATCTGGAGTCCGAGCCGATTGACCGCCGTGTAGCTCTCGGCCCATTTCCCCGCCGGCGTCAGCGTGAACAGCGCGAGCAGGAACGCAGAGCCGAGCAGAACGAACACGCCGAGCACGCGCAGTGACGGCGAGCGCTCGAGCGAGGAAAAGCGCACGACGAGCGTCAGCGCGATCGCGAACCCGAAGAGATGCCAGTTGTACTGCGCGAACAGTCCTTCGGCGACCGCGCCGATGACCGTCGGCGCGTGATCGAGCAGCGCGTCGGTGTCGGCGGTGAGCCCGATGCGATCCAGCGCCGGCGCGATCAGCGGCCAGCGCAGGAGATATGCCGCGACAATGCCGATGCCGATCGCGGGCGCCAGCGCGAGCGCCATGCGGCGGAGTTTCGGACCCATCCTCGCATACAGCATCGAGGCTGCGAAGATCACGAGCCAGATGCGTCCTTCGAGCTTGACGAGCGGCAGCATCGCCGCGAAAGCGAACGCGAGCACGAAATGTCCGCGCCCGCCGCCTTCGAGGCCGCGCATCCAGGCAAGGCACGCGAACGCGAGCAGCGTCGCGATCCAGAGATCGGCATAGCCTGCCAGCGCGACGTGCACGTTGATCAGCGGCAGCGAGCCCTGCGCATAGATCGCGACGATCGCGCGTGCGCGTCCGAGACCGAGCGCACGAAGCTGGCCGTAGACGCCGGCGAGCAGCGCGATCCAGAGCGCGAGCCACGGAAGGCCGACGACGCCGGCGTTCCATTCGCCCCAGGCCGATGCGAACCAGAGCGCGATGCGTCCGAGCGTTTCGGGATAGTTCCACGTCGCCGCCGTGCGCAGCGCGCCGGTCGGATCCGCGAGCCATTCGTCCGGCGAGACGAAGCGATCGAGATGTCCGCCGAGCATCCAGATTTTTGGCTTCAGGAGCCATGCGGCCCACGCATCCCATGGATACATCGGTCGCAACAGCAGCTCGTCGGCCATCAGCACGGCATGCGCCGCGAGCAGCGCGATCAGGATCCAGAGCAGCGGATGCAGCGGATCGTCGCGCGCCGCAGTACACGGCGCTGCCGGCGACTGTCGCAGCGCCCGCCACCAAGCCGCGACGCCGAGCGCGACCAACACCGGCGCGACGATCGGCACGATGCGCTCGACCTCGACGCGGCCGAGCGGCGCGATCGCGAGCGCAGAGAGCATCGCTCCGAGCACGAATCCGTAGCCGAGCGTCGTCGCGAAATCCGCCGGCGTGCGCGGCCGGCCGGTCAGCGCGGCCGCCACTCCGGAGCCGAGCAGCAGCGGCGCGATCCACGCAGCGGCGTAGGCGACGCTCATCGCACGGCTCCGCGCAGCCGGAAAATCCTGAGTTTGCCTTCGGCTTCGACGGGATCGGCCGCATATTCGTCGTCCACGTGACGTACGACGCCGCGTGTCGCATCGAATGTCCAATCGTCATCGTCGTAGACGACGAGCAGCACCGGTCGCATCGTGCCGATCGCGCTATCGGATTGCGTCAGCACGCCGACCGGCACCGCGTTCGCGGGAACGAGATGATAGGCAAGGCGCAGCATCTCGTAAGCGCTCGGCGCCGCGACGATCACGTGCATGTCCGCGGGCTCGCGCGCGAGCTCG
>DASZWL010000399.1:0-1512 GCA_035546695.1 Rhodanobacteraceae bacterium
AGCGACGGCGCAAGGCCGCGAGCTCGTCGTCGTTTCGAGTCGGAGCGGCTTCCGGCGCGGAGGCGAGCGAAGCCGGCGCATCGCCGGCATGCCGGCCGGCGTCGCGCGTCGAAAGGCGCGGCACGAGCATCGCGATCGCGACGCCCGCGGCGATCGCAACCGGCAGCGCGCGAGCCCAGCGTTGCCGGCGCCGACGCCGCGCGAGCGCGCCGGCGAGCTCGGGCCAGAGATCGGGCGCCGGCGCCGATTCGGGCAGCGCGCGCAGCGCGGCCGCGAGCGCGGTATCGGACGGCTGGACGTCTGGATGGCTGCGATCAGGCATATGCCGTCTCCTTCTGCGGATCGAGCAGGCGGCGCAGGCGATTGCCGCCGCGCGCGACCTGCGATTTCGAAAAGCTGACGGACTTGCCAGTCATCTCGGCAATCTCCTGGTGCGTGTATTCCTCGACGTGGTAGAGCCAGAGCACGCTGCGCGTCAGCGGCGGCAGCGCGGCGAGCGCGCGTTCGAGATGCGCGGCGTCGGCGAGCCGCCACGGCGGCGGTCCATCGCCTTGCGGCTCGTCGCGCTCGTCGAATTCCTCGAACACGGCGCCGCGCTCGCGGCGAAGACGCATCAAGGCCTCGTTGACGACGATCTGGCGCAACCAGCCCCAGAACGGCGACTCGCCGCGGAACTGCTGGATGCGCTCGATCAGCCGCAGCATCGCGTCGTGCAGCACTTCGCGAGCGCTCTCGGCGTCGCCGACGATGCGCAGCGCGAGCGTGTACGCAGGCCGCTCGAACGCGCGATAGATCGTCTCCAGCGCGCCGAGGTCGCCGCGGCGGGCTCGCGCGAGGACGAGGTCCGGCACGTCGATCTGGAAACTGGCTGCGCTCACGGACGAAAGAGATGAGGATCGGCGCGGAAAGGTCGCAAGAGCATGCGCGCGACGGCGCATCGCGGCGACTGCCGGGTCGCCTCGCGACCGCCGATCGACGTTGTCCGGCGCGTGTCCGGGCTTTCGGACGGACACTGTCCGTCCGCTGCCTCAGGTACGAATTTGCAATTCAATCAATGGATTGCCGTGTGGCACGGTCGTTGCTGACAACGCGCCACGCGGCACCCTAGTCGCGCGGAGCCAGAAGACGATGATTCGCGACACCTCGGCCCAGGACCGCCGCATCGCCCCGAAGGTCGATCGCCGCAAGCGCGCGATCTGGATCGGCGCGGCACTCGCAGTCGCGATCGTCATCGCGCTCTGCGCGCCGACCGTGGCGCATCTCCTCTCGGCCGATTCGTCGGCGAATGCCGCGCGGCTTCGCATCGCCGAGGTCAAGCGCGGCACGCTGACGCGCGACGTCTCGGTGCAGGGCAAGGTCGTCGCGGCGGTCGCACCGACGCTGTACGCGCGCAGTCCCGGTTTCGTCGATCTCGAGATCCATGCCGGCGACAAGGTCAAGAAAGGCGACGTGCTCGCGATCGTCGACTCGCCCGAGCTCACGAACAAGCTGAAGCAGGAGCAGGCGACACTC
>DASZWL010000400.1:0-5560 GCA_035546695.1 Rhodanobacteraceae bacterium
CGCGGCACCATGACGTCGGCGACCGTGAGCTCGGCGACCTGGATCGCGCCCTCGATCATCGAGAGCGTGTCGTTCGTCAGCAGGCCGTTCGCCTGCGCGTGGCGCAGTTCCTCGATGAGTTCTTCGCGGCTCTGCGGCTCACCGGACAGCGCCTGCGTCAGGCGCGCGAACCAGGTCCGATGAGAGGGGGTACTGGGCGGGTCCTCGCTCATTGAAGCGTTGTGCAAGCCCGAAGCGGGCGGGCGGACGAGTGTATCAAATCGTCTGTTGCGGAATATTTCCACGTCGCGTCAACGGGTTGGCGATGATGCCGGAACGGGCTGCCGGCCGCGTGGGGACGATTCGCTGCATGGAAAAGATTACTTTTGTAAACTGCCGGCCGCAGCGCGGACGCGGGGGGAGACGATGTCGCGTGAATCCGGTGGCAAGGCGTCGGCACGTTCCGCTCCGCGTGGATCGCGGCTCCTGGTCCTCGGCGCTTCGTTGCTTGCGACTGTCGCGGTCGCAGAAGCCGGCGAGCGCGCCTCGAATCTTGCGGCTGGAAAAGGACATCTGACGATCGCGCCGACGGTGCTCGACTTCGGCGACGTCGCGGTCGATGCCGTCAGCCCGCCGCAGACCGTCGTGCTCGGCAACGACGGGAGCGCCGACCTCGAAGTGCGGCCCGACGAACCCGCGTATCCGTTCCATCTCAGCGGAGGCTCGTGTCCGGCGACCGCGCCATTTGCGCTCGCACCGGATGAATCTTGCACGCTCGAGTACGTTTTCGCGACGGACTCGGGCGGTTCGGTCGAGATTTCCGTCGACGTCTTCGCCGACGACGCGCCGGCTGGCACGATCACGATGAGCGGCAACGGCTATTACACGGCCGACGTCGCCGTGACGATCAGCGCCGATCGCGAGTTCGTCGAGGTCGGCGACACGATCGTATACACGATCACCGTCTACATGGCGGATGGCTCCGACGGCGCGGCGGTCACGGTCACGGACGCACTGCCGCCCGAGCTCGGAAACGGCACGTGGACTTGCGTCGAATCCAACCAATCGGTCTGCAACAGCAATACCGGCAGTGGCAGCGGCAATACGCTGATCAACTACGTGCAACTGGCCGACGGGAACAGCGTGACCTACACGTATTCGGCGACGTTGCTGACAGCGGATCAGGACGAGATCGCCAATACGGTGTCCGTTGCGGTCGATGCCCCGATCGTCGTCGATCCGGTGCCGGACAACAACGCCGCGACCGCGATTACGGCGATACCGCTGTTCGACGATGGTTTCGACGGACCTTGAACGCCGTCATCGGTGCGAACGCGCGTAGCCCGGTTTGAAAACAGGGCGAGCGCCCACCAACCATCAATCATGTGTTGCCGGCGGTGGGCTGAAACCCACCCTATGCGCTCAAGGCCCCTTGTAGATCGTGCCATCCTTCATGATGACGGCGAAGTTCTTCGCATCGCCGATCAGCTCGATGTGCGCCAGCGGATCGCCTTCGACGAGCAAAAGGTCCGCCAGCGCGCCTTCCTCGACGACGCCGAGCGTGCCGGCGTACGGACTTCGCGGTCCGCTCAGCGCGAGGAGCTCGGCGTTGTCGTGCGTCACGAGCTTCAGGATCTCGGCCGGCGTGAACCACGTGCGCAGCAGCAGGATCATCTCGTTCTGCCGCGCGTTGAGCGCTGGCTCGAACAGGAAATCGGTGCCCCACGCGAGCTTGACGTGATACTTCTTCGCGAGCGGCCAAACGCGCGCGTTGCCCTCGATGACGGGCTTGCGCTTCTCGCGCCGCTCGGCGGTCATGCCGGGCGAATCCGGGATGAGGTTCTGCGCGCTGAGCCAGACTCCCTTCTCGGCGATCAGCCGGATCGTCGCCTCGTCGAGCAGCTGGCCGTGCTCGATGCACCGGACGCCGGCTTCGATCCCGCGCCGCACCGCGCGCGGCGTGTACGCGTGAACGGTGACGTAGGTGTTCCAGTCCGCCGCGGCGTCGACGGCGGCTTTCATCTCGTCGAGCGTATATTGCGTGACGTCGAGCGGATCGTATTCCGACGACGTGCCGCCGCCGGCCATGAGCTTGATCTGGCTCGCGCCCTGCCTGAGGTTCTCGCGCGTCGCCGTCAGGACTTCGTCGCGGCCGTCCGCGATGAACGTTGCGCCCATCTCCTCGGCACGCGACGGCTTGCCGAAGAAGCGGCGTGAGCGCTCGTCGGGCGTGCGGAAATCGCCGTGCCCGGATGTCTGCGAGATGACCGCGCCCGACGGCCAGATGCGCGGCCCCGGCGTCTTGCCGGCATCGATCGCCTTCTTGAGCGGAAAGATCGGTCCGCCGACGTCGCGCACCGCAGTGAATCCGCGCAGCAGCATCTGCCGCGCGGATTCGGCCGCAGCGGTCTGCGACTGATCGAGCGTCGTCGCGGGATCGTACAGCTCGGCGAGCGACAGGCTGCCGAACGCGATGTGCACGTGCACGTCGATCAGGCCCGGCATCAGTGTGCGACCGCCGCCGTCGATCGTGCGCGCACCGGGCGATGCCTTAGCCGCGGCGCCGATCGCCGCGATCGTGTGTCCTCGCACGAGCACGTCGGTCGGAGCGCCGAGCCGGCCGCCGACCACGTCGAGCACGCGCACGTTGCGGAACAACGTTTCGTCGTCGTCGTCGGCCTGCGCCTCGAGGGCCGCCGCAGCGAGCAGCACGCCGAACAGGAAGAGAGCGAAATCGCGTCCGCGGCGTTTCGCCGCTTCGGCCACGGTCGTTTGCGAAGCCCGTGCGAATCGGCTCATGGTTCGCTCCCGCGTGGAGGCGCCATCATCGCGCGCCGAGGCGCGCATGTCATGCGTAAGGGTCGGGAATGCCGAGCCCCGCGAGCACGCTACGCTCGATCGCTTCCATGCGCTCGGCGTCGCGCGTCTTTTCGTGATCGTAGCCGATGAGATGCAGCGTGCCGTGGACGGTCAGATGAGCGAAGTGATTGCGCAGCGGCTTGCCTTGCGCGCGCGCTTCGCGTGCGATGACTTTCGGGCACAGCGCGAGATCGCCGAGCATGCGCGTTCGGCGGCCGTCGATCGTTTCGTGCGGAAAGCTCAGCACGTTCGTCGCATAGTCGCGTCCGCGGAACTGGCGGTTGAGCGCGCGCGCATCGGCTTCGTCGAGCAGTGCGACGGCGATCGTGGCGCGGCCCGCATGTCGTCCGCGAAGTGCTGCGCGGATCCATCGCTCGAACGAGCGTCGCATCGGTACGCCCTTGCGTCCGACGCGGTTGTGCAAAAACACTTCGAGCGATGGCGGCGCGCTCATCGCGACGGCGGCGCGTCGCCGGCTTCGTCACGCTTCTCGTACGCGCGCACGATGCGCTGCACGAGCGGATGGCGCACGACGTCGCGCGCGGTGAAGAACGTGAACGAGACGCCGTCGACGTCGCGCAGCACTTCGATCGCATCGCGCAGTCCCGACTTCACGTGACGAGGCAGATCGGTCTGTGTCATGTCGCCGGTCACGACCGCGACCGAGCCGAAGCCGATGCGCGTCAGGAACATCTTCATCTGTTCGATCGTCGTGTTCTGCGCCTCGTCGAGGATCACGAACGAATCGTTCAGCGTGCGTCCGCGCATGTACGCGAGCGGCGCGATCTCGATCACGTTGCGCTCGATCAGCTTCATGACCTTCTCGATACCGAGCATTTCGTAGAGCGCGTCATAGAGCGGGCGAAGATAAGGATCGACCTTCTGCGTGAGATCGCCCGGCAGGAAGCCGAGCTTCTCGCCGGCCTCGACGGCCGGGCGCACGAGCACGAGCCGCTGCACGCGGTTGTCGTTCAGCGCATCGACCGCCATCGCGACCGCGAGATACGTCTTGCCGGTGCCGGCCGGGCCGACGCCGAAGTTGATGTCGTGCGTCGCGATCGCGTGCAGGTAGCGCTGCTGGTTCGCGCCGCGTCCGCGGATCGTGCCGCGCTTGACCTTGATCGCGACGTCCTGCGCGCCTTCGGCCGCGTTCGCGTCCAGCGTGTCGATGCCGGATTCGGAAAGGCGCACGTTGATCTGCTGGCCCGTCAGCGTCTCGTTTTCGGTCGCGTCGTAAAGCTCGCGCAGCACGCGCTCGGCCGTGCGTACGGACGGATCGGCGCCGGTCACGCGGAACACGTTGCCGCGGTTCGCGATCTCGACGCCGAGGCGAAGCTCGATCTGGCGCAGATGCTCGTCGAACGGGCCGGCGAGATTCGCGAGCCGTTCGTTGTCGTCCGGTTCGAGCGTGAAGTCGCGGTGAGAGACGTCGGCGGTCATCGGAATTCGGGTGGCAGCGGAATCATTTCCCATGCCGTCGTTCCCGCGACAGCGGGAATCCATGGGCTTTTCGACAAGAGAGCAAAATGGATGCCCGCGGTCGCGGGAATGACGACAGAAAGGGACGACGAAAACATGGGGCCGGCGATGCCATCGTCAAGCGACGCGCGCGCTAAGCCATCATTTCGTCGGCGATCGCGACGCGCCCGCGCAGCGAATTGCTTAGCGCCTCGGTGATCCTCACATCGACGAAGCTTCCGATCATGCGCGGATCGCCCGCGAAATTGACGTAGCGCATGTTCTCGGTGCGTCCGGTCAGCTCGCTTGCGCGTTTCCGGCTCGTGCCTTCGACGAGCACGCGCTGCACCGTGCCGACCATCGCCTCGCTGATGCGCATCGCGTTCGCGGTGATCGTCGCCTGGAGCCGCGCGAGACGCTCGTGTTTGACGGCATCGGTTGTCTCGTCGGCGAGATTCGCAGCCGGCGTGCCGGGGCGCTTCGAGTAGATGAAGGAAAAGCTCTGGTCGAAGCCGACGTCTTCGATCAGCTTCATCGTCTTCTCGAAATCGGCGTCGGTCTCGCCGGGGAAGCCGACGATGAAGTCGGACGAGATCGAAATCGTCGGCCGCACGGCGCGGAGCTTCCTGATCTTCTGCTTGAACTCGATCGCCGTGTAGCCGCGCTTCATCGCGGCGAGGATGCGATCGGAACCGGACTGCACCGGAAGATGCAGGAAGTTCGCGAGCTTCGGCACGTTCGCGTACGCGTCGATCAGCGAATCGGAGAATTCGAGCGGATGCGAGGTCGTGAAGCGGATGCGGCCGATGCCGTCGATCTCGGCGATCGCGTGGATCAGCAAACCGAGATCCGCATATTTACCGTCTATGAGCCGTGCAGCGAGTTGCGCGACTGATCCGTCATGCATCGGCCCGCGGTACGCATTGACGTTCTGGCCGAGCAGCGTGACCTCACGCACGCCTTGCTCCGCGAGCATCGCGACTTCGGCGACGACGTCGTCGAACGGACGGCTGATCTCTTCGCCGCGCGTGTACGGCACGACGCAGAATGTGCAGTACTTCGAGCAGCCTTCCATGATCGAGACGAATGCGGTCGGGCCTTCGGCGCGCGGCTCGGGCAGGCGATCGAACTTCTCGATTTCCGGAAACGAGATGTCGACCTGCGGCTTGCCGCTCGCGCGGCGCGCTTCGATCATCTCGGGCAATCGGTGCAGCGTCTGCGGGCCGAACACGAGATCGACGAACGGCGCGCGCTTGACGATCGC